>JAFGMN010000243.1 GCA_016927515.1 candidate division CSSED10-310 bacterium
CTGGTACTGGCAACGCAGAATCCCATCGAACAGGAAGGCACGTATCCTCTCCCGGAAGCCCAGGTCGATCGATTTATGCTGAAACTCAAGGTGGGATATCCCAGCCGGGACGAAGAACGCCGTATTCTGGACCGCATGTCAGCTCCGGTACCCCCGGTGAATACCGTGGTCGATCCGGCCACAATCCTGCAAGCGCGCCAGGTCGTCAATGAGATACATGTTGATGACCGCGCCCGGAACTACGTGGTCGACCTGGTATTCGCTTCACGGTTTCCGGAGGAAAATGGACTCAGCGAAATGAAGGGTCTGATTCAATATGGCGCGTCACCACGGGCCACTCTTTCATTCATCGCCGCCGCCCGGGCTTACGCGTTCATCCACGGTCGCGGTTACGTAACTCCCGATGATATCAAGACCATCGGCCCCGATGTTCTGCGTCACCGCATTATTCTTAGTTACGAAGCAGAAGCGGAAGAATTGACATCTGATGACCTCATCCGGATGATTTTCGACCGGATCGAGGTACCCTGATACATCGCCGTGCTGACCCAGGATCTTGCAAAAAAAATCCGGCGGATACAGATCACGACCCACCGTATCGTAAACCAGGTTATGGCGGGACAGTACCAGAGCGCGTTCCGGGGGCGGGGAATGGAGTTCGCGGAGGTCCGCGAATATACACCTGGTGACGATATCCGGACCATCGACTGGAACGTGACCGCCCGGTTCGGTAAACCGTTTGTCAAGCAGTACATCGAAGAACGTGAACTCACCGTCCTGTTCCTCCATGATCTGTCCGGGTCCCTCCATTTCGGCACCCGGAATCGGCTGAAAAGTGACCTGGCAGCAGAAGTGTCCGCCGTCCTCGCTTTCTCCGCCATCCGCAACAATGACCGCGTCGGCTGCATCCTCTTCTCCGATACGATTCGCACCGTGATTCCCCCGAAGAAAGGCGCTCAGCACGTGCTGCGCGTTATCCGCGATATCCTGTACACTCCCCCTGAAACGCACGGCACCCGCATTGCCGACGCACTCGATTATTTGAATCGAATTCAAAAACGCCGCGCGGTCGTTTTTCTCGTTTCAGATTTTTTCGATTCCGATTACGAAAAATCATTGCGGCTGGCCGCACGACGACACGACCTCGTCGCCATCGTCGTCGAAGACCCCGCAGAATACGATCTTCCCAATGCCGGCTGGATGACGCTGCGGGATACCGAAACCAACCGGATCCATACCATCGATACATCGAACCGAGCGGTCCGTACAGCCTGGCAGAACCACATGGACACCCTGCGGGCCGAACGAGATCACCGGCTCAAACGCATCGGTCTGGATACCCTCGTCGTGTCCACCGCTCGATCCTACGACGCCGATTTATACCGGTTTTTACGAAACCGCGCCCGAAGGATCCGGACATGACACACCACGCCATATCCATGCCCTCTCTGATCTCTGTCGTCATTATGCTACATGTCGTTTTTTGCACTGGTATCCTGGCTGCACCGGCAACCCCTATCCCAGCTTCTGCTATGGCTTCAGCCCCAGCACTCTCCGAACCCAAACTCCTGACTGAACTCGACGCCACACGCGTCCGCATCGGCGATCCCTTCCATCTCCGGTTGACCGCCGAAGGCTCCGCCCCTCTCCGGTTCATTTTTCCCGGTGATGCTCTCGATCCGGCCCCGGCGGTCATCCTCGACCGGGCAATGGACATTCCATCGATGCCCCCGGATACCCTCCGTGAAACCCTTGTTCTCACCCTCGCCCTGTACGATGTGGGTGATTTCGATATCCCCGCGATCGCCATCGAATGGGAATCCCCCGACGGCCGCCGCGGAACGTTGACATCCGAACCCCAATTCATTCGCGTCGAACCCATACTGGACGAATCCACGACGGCTCCCCGAAACCCTCGCCCCGCAATCGACATCGCACCACGATCCATCTACATCATCCGCGTGATCGCCGGAATCGCCCTCCTTGCTGCCGCTGTCACCACCCTCCTGCTCTGGCTCCACCGCCGCCGTCACCAACCCCGGTCCGAACCTGGTAAACCCCTTCCCCCTCCCATTCCTGCCCACGAACAGGCACTGGCCCGGCTCGCTGCCCTGCGGAATTCGAATTTTCTTGCCCACGGCGATCTGAAAACCTATTTCGTCGAACTGACACAGATTCTGAAGGAATACATCGGCGATCGCTACGCGTTTCTCGCCCTGGAACATACGACCGGTGAAATCCGCCACGATCTCCGCAGACTGGCGGTCGACCGGGCCGTACAAACCGAAGTGACTGCGATTCTGGATCTGGGCGATATGGTGAAATTCGCCCGTTTCACCCCCGAGGATGACACCTGCCGGGAAACATTGGAACGCGTGGAAAAACTCGTCTGCCAGACCATGGATCCCCGCCAACCTTTGCAAATGTCGGCCGATCAGAAGGAGGTTACGGAATAATGTTTCGGTTTGCCGATCCCGCCGCCCTCCTGATGCTCACCATCCTGCCGGTGATCGCCGCGAGTTGGTTTTGGGTCCGGAAACCAACACTGAGCGCTGGTTATTCTTTGCTGGACAGGCTGGCGTCCATCCCCGGCGCGATATCCCATCGCCCTATCTGGATCCCCCGATGCTTGCGCGTGATCGCCATCACACTCCTCATCCTCGCCGCTGCCCGGCCCCAAAGTGGCGAAAAAAAGGAAATTATAACCTCCGAAGGTGTCGATATCGTCGTCGCACTGGATATCTCCGGCTCAATGCGCGCTCTCGATTTTCAGCCGGATAACCGTCTCGAAGTCGCGAAACAGGTTATCGGCGATTTCATTGATGGCCGCTCCCACGACCGGATCGGCCTCGTCCTGTTCGGCTCCGAAGCGTTTACTCTCTGCCCGTTGACCCTCGATCACGGATTGCTTAAAGAATTCCTCGCACAGGCTCGGATCGGTATGGTGGAAGAACAGACCGCCGTCGGAAAAGCTGTCTCCAGTGCTGTCAATCGGCTGCGTGTCACCGGTGAAACCCGCGGCCGGCCGGATCGCCGGGCATCAGCCTCCGAGACCGAAGCGGCGCGCGGCGTCATCATTCTTGTTACGGATGGTGTCAACAATGTGCAGAGCGGGATGGATCCCATCACGGCGGCCAAGGCGGCGGAGTCGCTTGGGATCACCATTTACACCATTGGTGTCGGTACGAATGGGATGGCACCGTTCCCCGATCCCCGGTTCCGGGGCCGTGTGGTGTCGGCTCCGGTGGAGTTGGACGAGGATACGCTGAAAGAAATCGCTGCGATAACGGGTGGGCAGTATTTTCCTGCGCGCAATGCAGCGGCATTGGAAACGATTTTCTCGGTGATCGATTCGATGGAAACCGTAGCGATCGAAAGTTATCAGTATACCCGCTATTCGGAATTGATGGCGTGGTTTCTGCTTCCCGGGCTGCTTGTGTTGTTGATGGATCAAGTGGTGCGGCATACAGTGTATCGGAGGTTTCCATGGTAACCTGGGGTCTGGCTGGGATCTGGCGCGGGGTGTGGCTGCTGAGTTGGGTCCTGGTGCCGCTCTGGTTGTTCCTGGTCCGGTATGGTCACCGCCAGCGACGGCATCAGGTGCAGCGGTTCGGTGAACCCATTCTGATGTATGCCGCTTTGGACGATGGTGTCTGGAAGACCGATGCGGACCGGCGGCGTGCCCGATCGGGGGATCTGCATCAAGCCATGAAGCTGATTCGGCGGATGGCGGATCGACGGTCTGTGGTGAAGAATGCTTTGGTAGCGCTCGCGTTGGTTCTGTCCCTGGTGGCTCTTGGCCGGCCCCAGTGGGGGACGCGGCAGGAGGAGGTCCATCAGGCGGGAATCGACCTGGTGTTATGTGTCGATACGTCGGAATCCATGAAAGCGCAGGATGTGGCTCCGTCCCGTCTGGACAAGGCGAGAAGCGAGATTGCCACGATATTGTCGGAGCTTTCGGGGCATCGGGTCGGTCTGGTGGGATTTGCGTCGACTACCCGCTTGCACTGTCCGCTGACGATGGATTTTCGTGGATTGCGGAGTATTCTGGATCACAGTCTTTCGTACGGCCCCGGCACCGATGTGGAGGCGGCGGTAGCGGCATGCGTGCGTGTTCTGGAGCATTCTGAAGCACGGTCGCGGGCGGTTGTGCTCATCAGCGACGGCGAGGATCACGAAGGTGAACTCCCGGCTGCCGTGGCGTTGGCCCGTCAGCATGGGATTCGTATTTTCACCCTGGGAATCGGCACACCGGAAGGCGGTCCGATCCCGGTTGAGGAGGGCGATGCTTCCGGATACAAGAAGAAGAACGGGGAGATTGTCTGGACCCGGATGGTTGAGGATTCGCTTCGGCAGTTGGCACAGGAAACCGGTGGAGAGTATTACCGGGCGACGGCCACCGAGTTGGAGGCAGTGCGTCTGGCGGAAGATATTGGGCGCTTGGAAAAATCCGAGTTTTCGCAAACGATGACGACGCATCGGGAGGACCAGTTCGGCTTTTTCCTTCTGCTGGCGGTATTGGTTCTGGCCCTGGACATCGTGCTGGAATCATACGTGCGGATTGCATGGGAGGATGCGGATGAACCGGTGTGATCACACAATCTGCCGGATGATTCATTTGGTGACGCTTCTGGCGGGGTTTTTCCTGCTGACGGGGTTTCACTGGTGGGATCCGCTGGCTCGTTGGATCGGAATTGGGAACCGGGCATTGGAGGCCGGGGATGCGGATGCGGCCGGAGCGGCGTATGACGAAGCGGTTCGGGTTGAGGGTGATGACGAGCGGATAGCCTATAACCGAGGGCTCATGCAACTCCTGAATGAGGATGCCGATGCAGCACTGAAGCAGTTCGAGGCAGCGGCCCAGAGTACGGATGCGGCTGTTCGGGCGGATGCGGCCTACAACGCGGGGTGTGTCCAGTTGATGCGGAATGAGCCTGCTGCGGCGGTGCAATCGTTCATTGACAGCTTGCGGATCCAGCCGGAAAATGAAGATGCGAAGGCCAATCTCGAAATGGCGCTCCGCATGCTCCGGGATTTGCCGACGCCGACGCCGCAATCCCAGCAGCAGCAATCGCAGGAGGGTGCTCCCGACGATTCCTCGAATGAAGAGGAAACCGCTCCGACGCCGACACCCAGCGGCTCTCCGGAAGCGCCGCCGCCCAGTCCCGAACCGCAATCGGAGCCGTCTGCGACACCCTCTCCGGAATCGGGTGACCCGTCGGCCAGCGCACCCGGTGCGACGGTTACGCCGACACCGCAGTCGGCCGAGGCCCAACCGGTGCAAGAAGGCAAGATGAGTCCGGAAGAAGCGGAGCGTTTGCTCGATGCACAGGAAGAAGAAGAAATGGAAGTCCTGAAACGATTCCACATGCTCCCACCCCCTGCCGAACGGGAAATCGAGAAGGACTGGTAATATGCGTACGGCCGGCCGGTTGATCCGCTCGCTCCCAGGTCCGCTCGTCACGGTCGTTATCCTGGCGCTGCTGCCGCGTTGGGTCAACGTGACCCACGCAGCCGATATTCGCTTGTCGGCCCGGGTCGACCGGAACCATGTGACCGTGTACGATCGGATCACATATACGCTGATCGTGGAAACCACGAGTCGCGGCACGCCGGATCCAATACCGCCTGATTTCAGTGGGTTCCAGGTTTTAGGGCCTCCCCGGACCTCATCGCAATTCAGTTGGATTAATGGCCGTACCACCAGCACGAAATCATTTACCTGGACGCTGCAAGCCAAAAAAGACGGTCATTTCACCATCAGTCCGGCCCGGATCGAGTACGATGGCAGTGTGTTCCAGTCAACGCCGGTTGTCGTGTCGGTTTCGAAGCCCGGTCAGGGTTCAACGCCGGGAATTGATCCGGAATCTGGTGAGGCCACATTGCCGGCTGGTCAGCAGGGAAACCTGTTTCTGAACACCGTTGTCAGCACGGAAACGCCCTACGTGGGTGAAGCTGTCACGGTAACTACTGTGCTGTACACCCGGGTCCGGGTGCGGGAATACGGTATGCAGGCCCTGCCGGATTATGAGGGATTCTGGATGGAAGAATCACCGTTGCCGGAGACACCGGTGATGTCGACGAAGACGATTCGAGGGGTTGAGTATGCCGTGGCGAAACTCCATGAAGTCATTCTATATCCGACGGTAACGGGGGAATTGACCGTGCCACCGGTATCGATGGCGTTTGATATCCAGTCCCAGCAGCGCGATCCCTTTGATGATTTTTTTAATTCGCCGTTTCGATCGGGATTTTTCGGGAATCGGCGGGAGACGCGATCGAGCCAGGCGGTAACTCTCCAGGTCAGACCGTTGCCGATAAACGGGCGTCCGCCGATGTTTTCCGGTGCGGTCGGAACGTTTGAGATGGCGGCGGAGCTGAATACACCGCGCGTGCACACCGGCGAGCCGGTTGTGATCCGGTTGACGCTGTCCGGCCAGCATGGGCTGAAGACCTTGACAGCGCCGGAACCGCCGGCTATGCAAAATTTCAAGATCTTTGATCCGAAATCCGGGGAGATCGAACCGGATCCGGTGCGACCCGGACATCAGCGCCGGATGTTCGAGTATATTTTTGTGCCGCATGTGCCGGGGAACTACACGATTCCTTCGTTTCAATTCGCATGTTTCGATCCGAAAACCGGCCGGTATCGCGTGCTGGAGTCGGCTGTGTTCGATGTGGCCGTGGATCCGGCACCGGGGAGTGCTGTGCTGCCGGGAGAGACGTTCAATCAGCGCTCGGTGCAGCGATTCAACACGGAGATCCGGTATATTAAAACCGGCATCACGATTCGGAACGGTTCAGCTCCGTATCGGCATCCGATGTTTTTCCTTTTGCTTTTGTCGCCTGTTATTGGCGCGCCGCTGGTTCTCGCCGTTGATCGGCATCGTCGGCGGCTGGCGGGTGATTCGGCGTATGCGCGGGAGGTCCGGGCCCGATCGGTTTCGGGTCGGCGGTTTGCGGAAGCCCAGAAGCGATTGAGTGCCGGCGTGCCGGATGCTGCGTTGGATGCGGCTGCAGCGGCGTTTACCCGGTATCTGGCGGATCGGTTGGCGTTGCCCCCGGGGGGGATTGTCCAGGCGGATGTGCTTCGTGAGCTGGCGGTCCGGGAGGGTGGTCCGGATGTTTTGGCCGATGTCGAGATGTATTGGAAGGAGATCGACGCGATGCGGTTTGCGCCGGTGGAGCTGTCTGGTGCGGATGTGCAGGATGTGATTGTCCGGGGACAGGACCTGGTGGATCGGCTCGAGCGATTGAAGCTAC
>JAFGMN010000244.1 GCA_016927515.1 candidate division CSSED10-310 bacterium
CTTCCAGAATATCCGCCACGGCAATACACAACCCGAACTCCGATGCGGGTTGCGTGCCGGGATACCCGTACCCCGAGGCATTCTGGTGATGCTCCCCCGCCCACGTCGCAATGCGCTCGGTCCCTAAAGACATCAGCATGTTATGGGAGTAAACTGGATGACGGCGGATTATTTTCCACTCCCAATCTCCCAGCGGAGCGATTTTATTCAGCAGACTGCGGGGAAGCAGCAATTTTCCGATGTCGTGCAGATATCCTGCCCAATACAAGTCTTCCAGCATCGGTGGATCGGTCTGAACGGAATGATCGGGGTCGTTTGACTGCCAGTTCTTCCATAACTTCTCGGTCGTCTGTGCCACGGATTTGGAATGGTTCCGCCCGGTATACCAATCCTTCGCCTCCAACATCAGCACCATGGCTTCCAGCAGTGGCTGCCATTGCGTTCGGCTCATCACGTTGTCCCGGATGAGCGAGAACGCATAGTCCACCACCTGAAGCTCCTGCATCACGTCCGGGAACATGATTGTCGATTCCGCGAGTGCTCGGGAGAGATAGCTGATCATCGCGGTCTGATCGCCCTCGAGGTCCGCAACACGCGCTTTCATAACATAGGCGGCTGGATGCAGGATCGAGGTTTTACGCGATTCCACGTTGTGGCTATCAAGCAGCATGTCAATCTGTTTTTTTGCCATGGGGAGGTTCCCCATGAGGAGCAGCAATTCCACTTCGTTCAGCGATTTGAGATACAGCAGCATCGGGCTGCGCAGAAGGCTGGCCGCTGTTGTCAGGTGAGCGTGGATTTCCCTGATAATACTGGATCGTTCCTTTCCATCGACACTCCAGCCGTAGTAAATCAAACAATCAACGATCCGCAGATTCTGATGACCCATCAGATCGTTCCGGGACGATTTGATCCATCGCTTTAATTCCGTCATGGAGCTCTGTTCGATGTGCTCCCGCGCTCGTTGGAAATAGGGAATGGCATCTTTCCATTGTTTCCTTAAGCTCAGAATCATCCCCTTGAGTTCCCAATATTGAGCGGCCTGGGGATGGTCGGTTTCCTTGAAATGCCGGAGCATGGTTGCCAGGGATTCTTCGGCTTCATCGAGCAGGTACTGGTAAATCCCGAAACGGGCGGACATGGCCAGGCTTTGTGCGGCGTAGATACCGGGAATCGTCTGGTCTGAGGCGAAGGAAATATGCTGGAGCCCTACCCAGGCGGTGATTTCATCCCCCATCAGAAACAGCGACCGGGCAGATGTAAACGCTGCTTCGAACAGGTCTTCGGCCATGATTCGTTCCTTGGATGACAGGTATTGTAAAGACTGGGTCACATCCAGCCATTCCTGGATGTCTGCGGCGTGTTTTTCGAGGACATGCTGGCTACTGATGTGCAGATGGGGGGAATTGTTGTATACGCGATTGAAACGCGCAAATGTATCGAGCAGCGTCATGAATGGTCATCCTCCCGTTCTTTTTTAACTCTATCCAATCTTCGATATAGGAGCAAGCGGTGGCGGTTCGCGGCTGGTCGTAACGGTGGCTGCCGCTTCGGGTGTTTCCGTTGGTGTGGCTGTCGGTGGGTCGGTGTTTGTGTTGGTGTATGGGGGGCGGATGGGCAGCCGGTATCGATACTGGCAAGGTATCCCTGACCGAAAATCATTGCATAATCACCGGACGCTCCGCACGGCACCGAGAATGTGATGTATGGAGTGACTCCCTGACAGTTTTCGAACAGGCCGGGGAAGATCGAGTCAACCGACCCGGATTGAAATGTCGTGCCGACCGTTGCGTTGAGTACGGTGGCGCACGGTGATGAATGGTGATAAATGATGATGAATGGTGATGCACGATGATTCGGTGCATGGGGCGTCGACTTCGAGCGTGTCGAACTCGATGGCCGTTGAGGAAACCGGTTAAAACTGTGTGAATCAGATCCCTTGAAAATTGACACCCGGACAGGCCCGTGGTACCGTTCGGCCCATGAAAATCCTGCATGTAAACAATTATGGAACGGGGTTTGGAACGGAAAAATACATCCGGGAAATCATGACCGGCCTGACCGTCCGGGGACATATATGCACCCTGTTCATTCAGGACGTCTGCGGCGGCGATCATCCGCTGAAAGCCATGCAGAGCGCTCGGCGCAACCTGCAGCGCCTGACCGCGATGATTCGCGATACATCCCCCGATGTGATCCATGTTCACAATATCACCAATTACCGATTGCTGGATCGCTTGCTGACCTCCGGCCCCGTGTTGAAAAGTATCCATGAATTCCGCCCATTCTGCATTCCCCGGCGGATTCGCCCCGATACCGGTGAACACTGCACGATGACATTGTCCCGGGCATGTTTTACCACCGGTTGCTTCCAATACAATCTCCACTCGCTTTATCGGTTCATGGTCGAACACCGGGGGGGACGCCGGATTCGCCGATTCCCGTGGATATGGGTCTATAGCGATTTCATGAAACAGTTCGTCGCGCCACTGCTTCCCCCTTCGTGCCGGATCGATGTCGTTCAGTATTTTTACGATCCCCCTCCCGGTGATCCCGGTGATCCACCGGAATCCCGCCGAATTTTCAGTGCCGGCCGACTGGTCCGGGACAAAGGATACCATCTGCTGCTCGATGCCGTCGCCACACTGAAAGAGCCTGTGGAATTGACAATCGCGGGCGAAGGCAACCAGGAAACAGCACTCCGGGAACAGGCCGCCCGGCTGGGTCTCACCGTGAATTTCATCGGATATCATCCGCCTTCCGAACTTGAAAGATGGTATCGCTGGTGCAAGGTAGCGGCGTTTCCCAGCGACTATCCCGAACCGTTCGGGATCGTCGGCCTGGAAGCGATGGGTGCCGCTCGGCCCGTGGTGGCCTTTGATGTCGGCGGTGTCCGAGATTGGCTGGATGACGGTTCGACAGGATATTGCGTTCCCCGGGGTGATACCCGTGCGTTCAGCGAAAAACTCCACGAACTCTTAACCAATAAGGAAACAGCGACAGCTATGGGCCGCGAAGGCCGTCGACAGGTGCTCGAGAAGTTCTCGTCAAAACACCACATCGAACGCCTGGAACTAACCTACCGGGAAATTGTTTCTGCACATGCTTAACTCTGGTCGTCATGGATGATCGGAATTTCGGCGGCATAAGCCACTTCGGCAAAGTGGGGCAGTAGGATCGGTTGATCCGTTCGTTCACGGCCATACATACCCATTAATGTGCCGATGGTAACCCAGGGAGGAAGGGACCATTGTTTCACGCAATTCCCGGCGGTCAGTGTGATGCGGCAATGGTCGATACGGCGGAAATGGTTTGATCGATATGTTCCATCGTATTGAATGGCCCGATGGAGAATCGGATGGTACCCGCGGGGTCGGTGCCCATATGCTTGTGAATCAGTGGTGCGCATTGCAGGCCGGCCCGGACTTGAATGCCGTATTCCGCATCCAGGCGTTTTCCGATATCGTCGGGGGAACACCCGGAGATCGAAATCGACAGAGTGGGTACGCGCCGATCGAGACGCCGTGTGCCATGCAAACGAACACCGGGAAGGGTTTCCAATCCGTCCTGCAAGTGTTCCAGAAGCGCCATTTCGTGGGCGCGGATCGTATCGATTCCGCGATCCAGTATCCAGGACAACCCGGCATTCAATCCCGCAATACCGGCCAGGTTGATGGTCCCTGATTCCAGGCGGTGCGGAAATTCTTCCGGTTGGACCGGCAGTGCACTGTCGACACCGGTTCCACCCACCATCGAACAGGCGATTTCTGCGTCGTCGGCGACACACAGGCCACCGGTACCCGATGGTCCGAACAGGCTTTTGTGCCCGGTGAATGCCAGAAAATCGATGTGCGCTTTCGCCATATCGATCGGCAAAATTCCGGCGGTCTGGGCGGCGTCGATGGCAAACGGGACATCTGCTTCCCGACATATCCGGCCGATGGCCTCGATGTCTTGAACGACGCCGGTCACATTGGACGCGTGATTGATGATGACCAGAACCGTTGTCGGCCGGATTGCCCGGCGGATATCGTCCGGATCCAGGAATCCCTCGCCATCGGGTGAGATGAACGTGGCTTCGATACCTTCCCGGATGATTTTATGATTGATCGGCCGAATCACGGAATTATGTTCCAACACACTGCTCACCACATGATCACCGGCTTTCACGACTCCCTGAATGATCATATTCAGGCTCATCGTGGCATTCATCGTGAAAACCAGCCGGTCCGGATCTTTTTCCGAATGCTGCCCTTCAGTCGATGGATTGAAAAAATCGGAATATAACCGGCGTGTGTCCCGGACCATCTTGCCGGCATTCTGCGCCAGCTCACATCCCGAACGTCCAGGGTTGACCCCGTTCGATCGGTAGAAAGCGTGCACGCGGTCATGGAC
>JAFGMN010000245.1 GCA_016927515.1 candidate division CSSED10-310 bacterium
CGATGCATTCCATTCCCGCGCCGATATCTATGTCCTGGCGCTCGTTCTCGCCTCCTTCGCCGGCGAATTGCTGCAAATCCGCATCGATCGATGGATCGCCGGAATCATCGCCCTGATGATCTTTATCCTGGCCGTGAAAACCATCGTCCGGTCGCTGTTCATGCTGTTCCGTCTCAGCGCCGGGACAGCGCCTGAAGATCGCACAGTGGAAGATGCGGTCATAATGCTGACCATGGGCGGCCTGACGTCGGGATTGTCACGAATCACCGGCCGATTGACGGCGATGCTGAATCTGACCGATCCGGTGATCCGCCGCCGGTGGCTTCGGCGTAGTATCGGGGGCGTATCCGGCTTGGCGGTGACGGCCTGGTTGGCAACGGGGATCTATACCGTGTCGCCGTCGGATGTGGCCATCGAAGAAATCGTTGGTAAAGCGGTGAATCGCGACCGGCCATCAGGACCCGGGCTGCACGTGACGTGGCCAGTTCCGTTCGGGCGGGTCCGGCACGTGGATACGCGAACGGTCCGCAGCATGCGGCTGGGGTATCAGCTCAAGGACCGCGGGGATCTGATCCTGTGGACCAATGCGCATTACATCATCGAGTATGCTGTGTTGTCGGGGGACGGAGCGATCCTGGATCTTGCTGCGAACTTGCATTACCGGGTCATCGATCCGGCGGCGTTTCTGTATGGTGTGGCATCACCGGTGGAAAGCTTAGAGATGCTGGCCAACCAGGTATTGCGGGAAATGGCGGGCAGCCGCGAGGCGTTTTCCTTGCTGACGGTGGATCGGCGAGGGCAGGAGCAAGCTGTGCTGCACACGATTCAGACGGTGGCGGACCAGGTCAATCTGGGTGTCGAGATTCTGGCGATCTGCCTGCTTGACATGCACCCACCCATCGATGTGGCGCCGGCGTACGAGGATGTGGTCAGTGCACAGGAAGATTTGGAAACATTCGTGGAAGAAGCCCGGGGATATGAAAAGGAAATGCTGCCGCTGGCCCGGGCGGAAGCCGTGGTGAAACGGACGGAAGCGGCGGCGTACGGGACTGGCCAGATTTTGCGGGCCAAGGGCCGTGTGGCGGCGTTCAAAGTTCGGAACGAAGCATTCAAACGACATGAATCCATCAACCGGTACCGCATGCGGATGGACAATCTGGCGGTCGGGTTGGCCGGAGCCGAAATAGTATTGGTGGATCCGGGTCAGGTACAGCGACCGTTGGACCTGATTGTCACGCGGAATTTCGCACCGGAAACAGCGCCGATGATCGTATCGCCGGGCGGCGCGGGTGCAGAAGGTGAGGCATATCGTGAACCGTAAACACGCGATGGCTGCGGCGATCACCGTCGCCGTCATCGTTCTCCTGATCATGCTTTGCGTCTATACCGTGAAGGAAGACGAGTTCGTTGTCATCACGTCGTTCGGCAAGCCCGGGGTCATTCACCGGACACCCGGCCTATACGTGAAATGGCCGACGCCGTTTTCGCTGGTCAACCGGATGGATCGGAAGCTCCAGGCCTTTGAAACACCGATGATCGAATACCTCACGGGTGACAAGAAAAACCTGTTGATCAAGTCATTCATCTTTTGGCGGATCAACGAGCCACTCCTGTTTTTCCAGGCGGTTCACGACCAGGAATCCGCCCAGCAGAAACTCGACGACGTGGTTTGTTCACTGGTGGCGTCCACTCTGGGGGAACATCAGATCAGTCAGTTGATCTCCACCGACGAGAAGACACTGGCGTTGAAGGAGATCGTCTCGGAAATCGAAACGGGCGCTCAAGTCCGGATCGCGCCGTATGGCATCGAGATCGAAACGGTGGGCTTTTCCCGGCTGGCATTGCCTGATGACAACACGCGAAGCGTGTATCGCCGGATGATTGCCGAGCGGTCGTCGATTGCCAATGAATACCGGGCGCAGGGTCGGCAGCAGGCGGAGGAAATCCGGGCGGAAGCGGACCGACAGCGCAGCGATATCCTGGCTGTTGCGAACCGGGATTCGGAGATCATCCGGGGGCAGGCGGATGCGGAAGCGGCGGAGATTTACGGGGTGGCGTATGCGGAAAATCCGGAGTTTTTCCGGTTTTTACGGACGCTGGAAACGGAACGGAAGGTGCTATCGGAAAAATCCACGGTCATCTTGTCGATGGATTCGGAGCTGTTTGAACCGATTGGAGGGGCGGATCGATGACGGAACCGCGGGCGGGTGACCAGGATCCGGGAGCCGTTTCCGGGCAGTTTACCCGGGAAACCATGCTGATCCGCCGCATATTGATCCGGGCGGGCCGGATTGCCTGCGGGATTGTTCTTGTGCTGTATCTATCGACTGCCGTCTCCCAGGTCAAAGTTCAGGAAACCGGGATTCTTCTTCGTTTCGGCCGCATCGTCCGCCCGCGAGTGGATCCCGGAATCTGCATCACCTGGCCCTGGCCGGTAGACCGACTTGTGACCGTCAAGACACGCTCCATCGAAACACTTCAGGCAGGATTCGGGGCGGATCCGGAGCGAATCGAGGATTTCGAACGGACATACGGACCGATCGAGCAGATGAGTAACGGCACGCTGACGATTCCGTATATCATTACCGGCGATAAAAACGTGCTTCATCTGAAGCTGTTGGTCAACTATCAGGTCGATGATCCCACGGTCTTCACATTCCAGGTTGCCGATGCGCCGGTGCTGTTGGCCATGGTGACGCAACAGACCCTGCTGGAGTTTGTTTCTCATGCCGATGTGGACCGCCTTTTAACCGCCGGAAAACTTGAATTGAGGGATTACATACACAGCAGTTTGAATGCGGTATTGGAAGATGTGAATCTCGGGGTGCAGGTGGTTTCGGTGGAGGTGCGCAATGTCCGGCCGCCGGGTTCGACGATTCAGGCGTTTAAGGATGTGATCAATGCCCAGGAGGAGAGCCGGGAGATGGTGCACCAGGCGGAGTCGTATGCTAACCGGATGGCGCCGGAGGCGCGGGCGGAGGCGCATCGCATTGTCAGCGAAGCCGAAGCGTACCGAACCCGGACCGTGGAAGGCGCGCATGGGGAAGCGGAACGGTTCCGGTTGTTGGCCACCGAATATACCGGGTACCCGGAGGTGACCCGGGAACGGCTGCGGCAGGAAACGATTGAAGCCATATTCCCGGTCATGGCGAAATATATTGTCGGTTCATCCGATACCGGACCGGCAGCCCATCTCCGGTTCATGGTCTCACCAGCGCAATAAACCATTCCGGTGGGAAGATCCATCCGGGCGAATCCCGCCGATCGCTCGGATCCGTGGCCTACATCCGGATATTCAGCCGCTGCATCCGGTACCGCAGCGTCGACTCCGACAACCCCAGATCCTTCGCCGCCCGCGTTACAATCTGATCGTGCCGCTCCAGCGCAATCCGGATCAGATTCTTCTCCAGAATATCCATCTGCTCGCGCAAATTGAGGTTCTCTGGCACCGATTGCGCCGGCTGCTCCCGCACCCGCAACGGCAGATCTCCGATATGCACCCGCTCCTCAATACATACCGAAGCGGTATATCGCATGCAGTCTTCCAACTCGTCCAAGTTTCCCGGCCACGAATACCGAATCAATAACTCCGCAGTCTCAGCAGCAAATTCCATAACCGGCCGGTTCGATGGCAGATATTGCCGCAAATAGTGGCGAGCCAACGGCAGGATATCCTCCGGCCGTTCTCCCAACGACGGAATTTCCAGCGACGATTCCGCGATCAGCTCCATCAATCCCGGGTAAAACGAATGGTCCGCGACACACGCGCGATGATCGACATCGGTGGCCGCAATCAGGCGAACCGACGTCGCAATTTTTTGCGAACCCCCTTCCGGAGTGAACAGGCCGTTGGAGAGTGCTTCTGTCAACCGTTTCTGGATATCGACAGGCAGAGCGGTGATTTCGCGGATAAACAGGGTGCCGCCGTGGGCCTGGGCTAGCAGACCGGTTGTGACGCGATCGTTGTCTTCGGATCCAAAGAGCAGTTCTGAGAAGAGATCGCGAGAAGGGCCGTGGGTGTCGAGGGAAATGAACGGAGCGTTGCACCGGTCGCTGAACGTGTGCATCCGCTGGGCGATGAGGGTGCGCCCGGTTCCCGGTTGGCCGATCAGCAATGTATGGCGATCCGTGCGGCCGATGCGCATCGCGACGAACAGTAATTGCTGGAATTTCTTGTTCCGCGTGGGAATCGGAGGCTCTCCTTTGGTTGTGATCGCATTGAACCAGCGCTTTCGTTCGCTTTCGAAGCCTTCGATCCGCCGGTTCAGGTTCTGGAACTCCAGTTCACGGGTCAGGCTGGCGGCACTGACCTGGCCGATACGGCACAAGCGTCGGAGTTCCATCTGCGAGAACGGTTGAATCTGTTTGCCGCGATCCAGATAGATCACGCCACGGATCACACGTTCATCCATCAGTGGCACGCAGAGTGCCGACGCAGTCTCTTTTGTGAAGACCGGGTTATCGGGTGCGGTCATGATGAATGTTGGATAGATGAAGCATTTTCCGCTTTCCATGACCGTGTTCATGACGTTTTCCGGAATCACCAGCGTCTCACCCCGGGTCACCCGGATGGCTCGTTCGCCGTTGGCCCGTTTGGGATCCAGAATGATCATCCCGTTTTCGGCATGCATCACGTCGGCGATGCGATTCAGCAGCAGCTCCACGTTCCGGAGCCCCGAACCGGATGAAACCAAATCACTGCAAAGATCGAACAGCCGGTGCTCGTGCATATCGCCGGTATCGTCCTGCATCTGGATCAGGCTGTGAAACGGTTGATACTCCGCTTCCGTTACCGTCAACTCCACCGCCTCGACGGTCAGTCCGCCAATGGTCTCGATGGAAACATACGTGTTTCCCATGCGGATGATCGTTCCCGGCGCGATCCGGGTTTCCTGGGTGATCGGGGAATTCCGCAGATACGTGCCATTCGAGCTTCCCAGGTCGGCGATGGTGATGTTCTCTGCCGTTGGGATTTTCAGCACCGCGTGTCGTCGGGAGATCTCAGGATCGTTCAGCTTCACGTCGCATGCGGAATCCCGTCCCATGATTGTTTCCTGTTTTTTGAGCACGACGGTCTTCTGCCTTCCATTGGGTAGTCGAATACGCAAACGAAACGAGAGACTCATGATCACCTCCGGTTGCCGGCGAGATCCTTTCGCCTGATCCATTCGATCTCATTCTACCGAACTTGCGCCTCCGGGAAAACCCATAATATAATCTGGCTTTCTCGAATTTCGAAAGGAGACGCTATGGGTCGGGACACATTCACGGAAGTGACGAACCAATCATGGTTCAGCCGGCTGGGTGGTGCTTTCAAGGGCATCGTCGTCGGCATCATTCTGTTGGCGATC
>JAFGMN010000246.1 GCA_016927515.1 candidate division CSSED10-310 bacterium
CCGTCCGAAATGCCGGTTGGTGTGATGACAGCCTTATTAGGGGGACCTTTTTTTCTGCATATCATGATCCGCAAGCGGTGACCATGCCGCGAGGCCGGTCGCATTTTTTTCTTTACAATTCAGCAAACCGCTATCTACACAGTGATAGATTGAGAGGAATGAGTCCTTTCGTGAACCATTAACCATTCAACCCGGAGGTTGCTCAATGATTCGACAGAACACGGATATCGGCGATTGCGGCAATACCGCAGGCTTCCGGGGATGATGCGATCGATCAATCCTGCCTTGTAACAGCGTATTTATCATCGACATCCCCAGCCTGATTGCCTGTAATTCTCAAACCATTTGTGTACAGGAGAAGAAGGATGAACGAACTGGTCGCAAAGGCCGGTCGGGGCGATGTCAAAGCGCAGGAAGAGTTATTCCAATATTTACAGCCCCGACTTGACCGAATAGTTAGAAAATATGCATGGATCAACGGCGTCGAAACCGATGACCTGCGCCAGGAAGCATACGTCGCTGTTATGGAAGGACTTCTCCGTGTGGATACATCCATCGGATCGTCTTCTGAATACTTACTCAAATTCGCCCGATGGCGATTACTGGATTGCCTGAAAAAAATTCGTCGCCGCCGAGAAGATGCGGTCGACGATATTGAGAATGAAGCATGCGAGGCCGGTCCGATTCCGGATACGGAAATGTTAGAACATCGCCTGAACGTTCGCCAGAGGCGAATCATCGGTTACCTGATCCAGGGCTACACTTGGAAGGAAATTGGTGATATAATGGGTTTTTCGGCAGCGAATATCGCTTATCACCTCAAGAAGATCCGGATGATCTATGGAGTGGATGAAGATGAAAGGGAGCGGCAGCATCGGTAAAATGGTGATGATTCTGATAATGGTTCCAACGATCGTTGCGATCCTGATCCTGACAGGATGTGGCTCAAAACAGGATGACGTGCCGATTCCAGCGGAATCAGTGATCTATCTGCGCCTAGAGAACATGAACGCGAACTGGGATCAACTCAAACAGCGGGAAACGATCGCCAAGTGCATGCAATGGCAACTCTGGAAAGAACCGTTTATGCAGGACTTACTGAAACCGGTGAACGAAATGAAACAAGATTTCCGCGACAACACGGGACTCCCCTTGAACGAAACAACGATCATGTCGATGCTCGGCCGCCGGGTCGATATCGCCGTCGTTCCGACCGATCGGCTTCCCGCCGTTATCCTGGTGACGAATCTTGGACACAAATCGACTCCAATGAAACAGATGTCAAAGGCCCTGGAAAGTCTTGATGGAGACCGAACAACCCGGTCCGAGTATCTGAATCACGATATCATTGCTGTCCGGACCCAACCACAGGATGCCGACGATTCGGACGTGCCGGAGCACATTCTGTATACGTTCCACAGGGATGACCTGATCGTAAGCACAGATCGTGAACTCCTGCAATCCAGTATCGCTTTGCTGGAAAACGATTCAGAAACCTTGATGGATCAACCGGAGTTCACGGCCATGATGGATGCAGTGAACTGCTCCGGATTCATCGCCTTTGTCCGGCCGGGGGCCATTGCAGACACCGTTGGTTCCATCAATGGTTCACCCGACTCCTCCGGAAACCTTCATTCGGAGTGGATCGGGATGGGGGCGGAATTGACTCCCACAGGGATCCGGATGGCTTCCGTTATGAAGCCCTCCGGTCTACCCGAAAACGTTTTTGATTCCCTTTATCCGGATGACAAAGCAATTCATCAGGCAGCCCGTTGGCTCTCCTCCCAATCGATCATGGGAATCGCTTGCGGAGTCGACACCGCTGCGTTAGTCGATCATGAGCGCGAAATCCTCGGTTCAGTCCAGATTCCGGATGGTGGTAGCGTCTGGTCAATGCTGACGAATACTCTCCAGAACACCACCGGCATGGATATTCCAGCAGAATTGGCGGCATGGGGAGGAGATGGTGTGTTCTTCGGTATGAACACCATTCGAATGGCGCTCTTCGTCCCCGTTCCCGATTGCTCGTTGGGTATCACGGTTTCCGATCCGGCGGCAGCGCGTGATTTTATGAACCGAGTCGTCACTCGGATCATCGAGGCCTATGAACCCGCCATCCAGACAACTGCCGAAGTGATTCTTCCAGGCAATCATTCCTATCGGTATTTCCCTGTCGCCATGATTGAGGATCTGCAGCCGGGATACGTTTTGATCGACAATATGCTGATTATCGGCACATCCGCATCATCGGTAACCGAAAACATCATGGCGTTTACCGGTGACCGGGTCCGTCTTCTTGACGCCCCTGCCTTCAGCACGATTATCGACCCGGGTCAGGACGGTATCATGGCCTGCAAAGCCATTGATCCAACCCAACTCGCTCAAGCCGGGCGACGGATCGTGGATAGCTTGAGTCTGCTCATCGTGGCAGCCGATCATAAACCATCGGTGTATTACGAGATCCTGGATACGATCGCCATGATCACGGCGTGTGGAGGACATATCCGGCATGACGATCGCCTGATCCTGTCCGATGGCGTCATTGAGTTTATCTGATGCCTCCCGTCCGGAGTCCTCGTACCGTTCGCATTCGTCTTGATGCACTGGAAATCCCGATTCTCGGGTTTCTGTCCTATGCTGTCAGCGACCGGGGGCTCGTCATAGCAGCATTTTTTCATCACACATCGGATGATGCCCAGGCGACATTACGAAACATGCTCGACGCGATGACGGGATACGAAACGGAGAATGGCGTCCCTTCTGATCGGTTGATATGGCATCAGCGGTTTTTGACGTTTTTTGCCGGTGGGGCCGCAGCGAAGAACCCGGAGGAGGTCCCTTTCGAAGACCGGCATTGGACACCGTTTCAAGCCGTTGTGTATCGTGTGCTGCGGGACAATGTTCGGTGGGGTGAGACGATTTCGTACGGTGAATTAGCTTCTCTGGCCGGGTTTCCCGGTGCAGCCCGTGCCGTCGGTCACGCAATGGCTCGGAACACCGGCGGACCGTTTGTTCCCTGTCATCGCGTCATTGCTGCCCGTGGAGCAATCGGAGGCTATTCCGGTACCGGTGGAGTGAGGTTAAAACGTGCATTACTCGCGTATGAACGGAAGCAGCCGCTGATTAGATCCGAGGGTCCAGAGCATCCCTTAGACCATCACCCAGGAAATTCAATCCCATCACGACGATCATAATCGCCAGACCGGGAAAGAATGTGATATGCGCACCGGTTCGGAAGAATTCAACACCCGAGTTCAAAATCCCTCCCCAGGACGGAGCCGGCGGTTGCACACCGAGACCCAGAAACGAAAGACCGGCTTCCGCGATAATGACGCCGGCGATCCCCAGTGTTGCCTGGACAGTCAGGGGGGCCAGGATATTCGGAAGCAAATGGCGTATCATAATACGGATAGGTCCAGCTCCCAAGGCACGAACAGCCTGTATGTACTCGGCTTCCCTCAGAGCAAGGACTTGACCCCGGGCCAACCGGGCATAACCGACCCATCCCATGATGCACAACGCGATCATGACATTCTTCAAATCCGGACCCAGAACAGCGACCATGGCAATGGCCAGCAATATTCCCGGGAAGGCGAGCATGATATCGACAAGGCGCATGATCGCATCGTCCACCCATCCCCCGGCATATCCGGAAATCATGCCGATCATCACTCCAATGACCAGAGAAATCGATGTCACGATCAATCCTACGGTCATGCTGATCTGGGCCCCATAGACCACTCGGCTGAAAAGATCCCGCCCGAGGTGATCCATTCCGAAAAGATGTGACGCATCCGGTGGTTGAAGCCGCAAGGTTAGATCCTGAGTTGCTGGATCCTGGGATGACATGACCGGTCCCCATACTCCCACAGCAATGAACAACACAGTAATGATCAACCCGGTCATGGATTTACCAGAACGCACAAAGGCTTTGAAACTCCCCGGATCTCTGCGACGCCATAGTAAAAACAAGACAATCGGGCCGGCTGGAAGGAGCCATTTCAGCGTACCCAACCATGCAGACACCCGTTCAACTCCCAACCCGATCCCATGCATCCCGGGACGGTCCAAACCCAGCCAGACGATTCCAGCGCCAATCACCGAAACCGTAACGAGATTGCCGGGAAACCATCGGATAAATCCGCGGATCCACCGCTTTGTCGTTCTCAACCAATCACTCCAGACGGCTGGACCTGATGCATATTGAATTCGCGGATCGAGAATACCATAAGTCAAATCCGTGATCAGGTTCACAAAAACATAACAAAACGATATTAACAGGACGCAACCTTGAACGACCGGATAATCCCGGCTCTGGATCGCCTGAATCAATTCTCTCCCGATCCCAGGCCACGAAAAAACCGTTTCGGTGATGACGGATCCGCCGAGAAGCGCACCGAATTGGAGTCCCATGATCGTAATGACCGGAATGAGTGCGTTTCGTAATGCATGTTTTAAGATAGCCCGGCGATGGGATGCTCCTTTCGCATAGGCCGTCATGATGTACTGTTCTTTCAACACCTCCAGAAGACTCGATCGGGTCATACGGGTCAGAATGGCAGCCAGTGCCGTGCCCAGAGTGATGGCAGGGAGAACGTAACTTGCCGGACCATATCGACCCGAGACAGGAAGCCAATCGAGCTTGACGCTGAATAAGAGAATCAGCATGGGTCCCAGCCAGAAGTTAGGAATTGAAACACCAATTAACGCGATCACCATGGATCCGTCATCGAGAGGTCTGTGAGCGTTGACTGCGGCGATGATCCCGAGAGGAAGCGCAATCAGGATCGCTGTTATCATACTGACAAACGTCAGCTCCAGGGTTGCTGGAAACCGTTGGGCCAGAATCGCATGCACGGGTTCCCGGGAATGGAGTGACCGGCCCAGGTCACCGGTTGCGAGTCCGGATAGAAACGAGAGCAATTGATGGGGAAGCGACTGGTCGAGTCCCAATTCTCTGCGCATGGCTTCGATATCCGCCGGCTGGGCAGTTTCTCCCAGCATGATAACCACCGGATCGCCGGGTATCAGATGGACCATAAAAAAGACAATCAGAGACACACCGAGCATGACAGGAATAATCATCATCAAGCGGCGAATCACATATTCGGTCATTGTTCCGTCGAATTCCCGGTGCAGGTTTCGTATTCCGTGCGCATGGCGCGGGATTCATTCATTACGGTTCTCATTGGGGAGTCGTCCGCCATTCAATCACGGCGAACGAGTCCAATTCACCGGCTGGATACAGCTCGAAATGATCCAAACCGGCTTTCATCGCAGCAACGTTATGGGTATGCCAGAGACTGATATACGGCAACTTCTCATGCAAAATGCCCTGAAGATCTTGATATATCTGCGATCGCTGTGTTTGATCCATGGTCACCCGGGCTGAATTCAGAAGCCTGTCAACATCAGCATCGGAAAAACGCCCGCGATTACGGCCGTTGGGTGGAACAGCGGATGAATGGAAAAGACTGTGATAGATATCGGGATCGGTGACTCCGACCCATGACAGCACGTAGGATTCAAAGTTACCATCGATAATGTCTTCAGAAAATGTACCCCATTCCAAGGAACGGATTGTGACCTGAACCTGAATGGCCGCCCATTGTGCCTGGATGATCTCGGCCAGACGCCGGCTCTGGTTGTTCTGGGATACTTTGAATTCAATGGGAAACCGGATACCTGCATCGTTTATCGGGTAACCGGCTTCATCCAATAGCCGCCCTGCTTCTTCGAGATCCCAGCGAATGACAGGTAACGCATGATGAACAGCCCAATGATCTGCTGGCAACAGGGTTTCGGTCTTGGATGCCATTCCCCCAAGTACATGTGTGATGATTTCATCGCGGTTGAGCGCATGTGCCAGAGCCTGTCTGACCCGGACATCTCGGGTCGGATGGTGTGACAGCCGAAAATTGAACCCCAGGTAGAAATACGACGTTCCCGGAGCTGATCGAACCTCGATCGCCGGATTGTCGCGTAACGCCTGCACGGCATCCGGAGGTATATTGTTCTGCATGAAATCGATCGAACCTTTCTCCAGTTCCATCAATCGGATCGAATCATCTGGAATGACACGGAAAACGACACGATCCATCGGCGGTTTTCCCTCGAAATAGTCGGCATACGATTCCAGAACAAATCGGTCATCACCGTCCCTCTCAATCCATCGAAACGGTCCGGTTCCGATCGGTTGAACCGGCTTCTCCGGATCGACGTTCCTGGCCTGTTCCTCCGGCAGAATCCCCAGGACCATGTTGATCAGAAACGGCGCAAACGGCTCCGTCGTTTCAAAAACAATCGTGTATGAATCGACGATGGAGATTGACTTCAGTTTTTCATATGCTGCTTTTTTCGGTGAAGCCAGTGACTCCGTCATGATCGCTTCGAAATTGGCCTTGATATCCGAGGCATCACACTCAGATCCGTCATGAAATCTGACATTTTTCCGTAAACGAAACACATAGGTGCGGTCATCTGTCATTTCCCATGATTCCGCCAAATCCGGAACAATGTCCGATGTTCGCGTCTTCCTGACAAGCGAATTGTATACCAGCTGCTGAACCCGGGCTGAGGCCACATCCGTTGCCAACCGGGGATCCAGTGTTTTCGGTGCCGTGCTGAGGCCGACTGTTAGCGTGCGAGATCGACCGGAACCGTTTTCATCCGATCCGTCGCCGGTACATCCCCCGGCACCACTCAGCACCATGAGAAGCACGGTGCCGAAACAAACCCTCCACTTCTTGCATCGAAATCGCATTCGCACCTCCTTTAACACCGCGAACACCCATATACCATCACTATGCCTGAAAGCCCGGCGGATTTCATCCACCAATATCCCCTGTATCCTCGCCGGTTCCCTCCTTCAACCCCCACCGATCCGTTCGCCATTTTAATGGTCGAAGCGTCTTCTAAACTATGGTATATTGCGAATCTTCGCTGAATTCGACGTGGAATTCAGAGAAAGAGACGACCGATTCACTTGCAGGAAGGAGCGAACTGCCATGGCCATCGTTACATCTCTCCAATTCAGTCCCACGTCCGGCGCTATCATGTGCGATGAAGAGTATTGGTATCTTCGACGCCGGCGGTCTTTTTTTCTGGACAATTTCTGGAATGTCATTCCTCCAGACATTTCCGATGAACTGAATATCTATGCCGGGTATGGAGGCTGGGGGCATCCTGGATTTCATGAAGAAGTCATTGATCGAGCCCGAACCGCCATTCGCCGGGTTTGGAAAGAGGGAAAAAAATCGGACTTGACCGATTTAGAGGCCGTCGCAATGATCATCCGCAAAGCGATGGAAGAAACACGGCGGCAAAAGATCGACGATATGTTGAAATATCTTTATGGGTTCAATCTGAATGAACTCAATCAGGGATTTTTCGAAGAGAACGGGGAAAAAGTTGAAATCAAACAGGAAGCGGTCGTCGAAGCTGCCAAAGGGATCGCCACGTTTAAAACACAGAACAATCTGACAACCCCCATCTTTAAAAATAAGTGCGTGTTTGCCGGGTACGATCCGGTCTGGGGGTTTCGAGGCTGGCATATTAACGCCGAAAACACGGTTTGTTCCTTGATATCCGGTGGATTTGAAGCCATCGGTGCCGGCTTGTACGGCGCCGGTATCGAATTCTCCCGCATTATGAACCGCCTGACTCTGGATCAGCGTCGGAAAGGCTTCGACCGCGTGTGGGGTGTGATCGCTTTGTTCGAAGCGACCCTGAACGCATGGGAGCATTTTCATGAAGTTGGCGGTGGTTTGCACATGATCCTCATCGATGGAACCGCAATGAAAAAAAGCGAGCGGTACCGGGAAATTACAGACCATCCAATGCATCTGGCAAAAGAAATGGTCACTGCAGTTCGATTTGGTCTGTCGTCCTATGACAGCATCTACCCCCTGATGAACGACTTGATCTTCAACCATGCAGATGTCAAAAAAACGGAAACCAAATTCATCGACGGTGCAGCGGATCCCTCAACCCTGAAAAAACTGCTCCGAGGGTATAAAATCTATCCTTATCCCGTGTCTCCATCAGCACCGGCCCGATCCCGGGCAAAAAAGGAGGACAAATAATGACTTCTATCAATGCCATTCGCTTCGATCACTACTCGGGCGCCATGGTATGTGATGAACAACGTGGCTGGAATCCCGAAAATATGATTATCAATTCCGCAGACAAAATTAAGTCAGTGGTTCCGCCGGATATCATGGAAGCGACGGGGTTGTCTGCAGCGTATGGCAACACCGGAACCTCCACCATCGGCGACGAATTGAAGTTTAATATCAAGAAGCGGATCCGCAAAGAATTCGATGCCCAGGTCGAGAAAACCGGTAAAGCACCTGCATCCGTGGCAACGATTCAAAAACTGGCCCAATGGGCTTTTGAAGCGCAAACGGAATTGAAGCGGACCCACATCAACCAAACGATTCAAGGGCGCTATGGATTTAGTGTCAACGATTTCTGCCGGGGTTTCTATAAGGTTGATGGAAAGCAGATTGACATTAAAGATAAAGAAGTCATCACCAGTATTCACGACGCCATTACGTGGAAGGGGCGAACGGGAGAGATGACATCGATCTTTTTGAACGCCGGAATCATTGCCGGATACGAACCGGAGAGCGGATTCAGGATTTATACACTATCAATGATCGAACATGCTTACTGGCCGGTGCAGGAGATCTTTCTGACGGATGGTTCCGGTCGGGACATGGCCTCTGTGGAAATGACAAATTTCAGCAACCGCAAAACAGTTCCTGAGCGACGGGGAGCCATTCATCCCGTTGAAGGTTTGTTCGAGATGATTCATGCCGTCAACACGGCGTGTCGGCACGATATCGGATGCGAAGGATATCTGAATATCATGCTGTTCAATGGGAAAAAAACCAACTCGGAACGGTTGATCCAGATCAATGATGATCGAGCGAAGCTGGCGTCGGAAATTGTCCGCTGTCATGACGGACGGTTTATCGAAAAAATGAAAGCGCTGGAGTTGATCGATGGGTTGTTGTACGGCGGTGCAACATGGGTGGAAATCGAGGACCGATTCTGGACGGCATCGGCACGACCAGATGACATGTTCGATTATCTCAGGAACTACCCGGACACACCGATGCCGCGGTAACCATGATTTCATTTGATCGACTGAACGCATATCTGATTGAAACGGGGGAGCTGCTGCGCGATCGGATTCCGAAGATTCCGTTTGTGCAGCAGCTGGGTGCCGGGCCGATCAAGGAACGGTTGTTGGACTATGTCATGCGGGGAGGCAAGAATCTGCGACCTGCATTAACTCGCATGGCGTGTGGTGCGGTAGGCGGTGATCCCGATCATACGCTGTCCGTCGGGATGGCGATCGAGATGACCCACACGTGGACATTGGTTCATGACGATATCATTGATCGAGACGACAGCAGGCGTGGCGGATTATCGGTCCATGCGCAGATTCGACAGGACTATGCCCAGTGGGAGTTGACTAATCCGGGAATGACCGTCGATCATCTGGCTCATTCAATGGCCATCCTTGTGGGCGATGCCCAGCATGCCATGGCAATGGAAATCCTGTCCGACAGCGCGCTTCGCGGACCCCTGCTTCCCGAATTGGCTCTGTATTTGATCTCGGAGTTGGAAGGGAAAGTGCTGCCTGCGCTGCTGACCGGGGAAGTGGACGATGTATTCCTGACCGGGTGTTCCCTCGAATCGATCACGCCCGACGACATCATGGTGATGCTACGACGTAAAACAGCGGCATTACTCACATTTTCCGTCGTCGCCGGCGGGATGATCGGATTGATGCGACCCGATCCGTATCACCCCAGCATTCAGGCGTTGCGCACATATGGTGATGCCCTCGGTGTCGCGTTTCAACTGCGGGATGATATCCTCGGTATTCAGGGCGACGAAGGCAAGCTCGGCAAGCCCGTTGGTTCCGACTTTAAGGAAGGGAAACGGACCCTTGCAATGAAAATGGCTTGGGATCACGCGAATGCCTCTCAACGTCTACTCATCGATTCTCTCTTAGGAAAGAAAGATATGTCAGCCGAGGATATCGCCTCGCTGCGCTCGCTGATTGAAACACTCGGTGCCGTCGAGGCCGTCAATGAACAGGCGGAAACCCTCGTCCAATCTGCCCGGAACGCCCTCGATGCACTACCGGATACACCCGCCAGGGATCTCCTTTCTGACGTCGCCGAGTATGCAGTAATTCGGCAGAAATAGGCATCCCGTTTCCGATTGGAAACCGTTTTTCACCCGCTCAGCAGCCGAGCAGCATGATGCAGAGCAGCTGGATCATCATCCCGCCCACTCAACATCCGAGCAATCTCCACAACACGATCGTCTTTCGACAATACCCGCATGGTTACACATGTTGAATCATCCACCACTCGCTTTTCGGCCACAATGTGAAGTTCTCCGCAAACAGCGATTTGAGGAAGATGCGTGATCGTCAGAATCTGCCGCCGGGCCGACAGCGATTTCAGATGCCGTCCAACCGCGTTGGCGACATCTCCGCCAATACCGGCATCCACTTCGTCAAAGATCTGAAGACCTGACTCGTTCGGATCACCGAAATGCTGCTTTAATGCAAGCATGATCCGACTGAGTTCTCCACCGCTGGCAATCATCGCAATCGGCTTCAACGGAACCCCTGGATTTGCCGAAAACATAAACGTTACTCGGTCCGATCCAGAGTCCTGAAATCGAGCTGGAATCGTATCGGGATTACCATCTTCCAAGGTATCCACCGGGTCGAAACGAACATCAAAACGAGCCTTGTGCATTCCAAGATCCGCCAAATCCCTCTCCATGGCCGCACTCAAAATCGGCGCATGCTGCCGCCGGTACGCTCCCAGCGCTCGATCAGCCGCCAGATACTGCCTCCGATACTCCCCGCATACCTCTAACCTTTGATTCAACTCGATCCGCTGATCGTGAATTCCCGACAGTTCCATGCGGATCGCTTCCGCGTATAGTAGAATACCTTCTGCATCATTTTGGAATTTCCGCTCCAATTCCTGCACCCGATGCAACCGCTCAGAAACCAAATTCAAGCGCTCAGGCGATATCTCGACACGATCCCTTTCTCGGATCAATTCGTCAGTCAGATCCCGGGCCATCAGACACAACGCTTCCGCCTGCTCAAGCAATCGCACCAAGCGCCCATCCCGTTGAGCTGCCCGTCGGACTTCGTGCTCGACACGAGCGGCACCGTCGGCGACACCATCGGAACGGCCATCAAGAAACGCGATCGCCGTCGAGATACTGGTCATGATTTCTTCGGCGAACCGGAGTCGTTCCCGTTCCTCGACCAGAGCCTGCTTCTCTCCGGTCCGTATCTCCGCCTGTTGAATTTCCTCGAGCTGATATGCCAGCAACTGGTGACGCTGTGAAGTCTCCTCCACCACCCGGCAAAGGTGATGATACCCGCGATTCGCTTCCTGCCATTTATGAAAAACTTCCGCCAACTCGGCGTGAATCGGGGAGGGAGGAATTGCAGCATCGAACAGCGACAGATGGTCGCTGTTTTTCAACAGGCGATGATGCGAGTGCTGGCTGGTGATATCGAGCAGCATACTTCCTATCCACTGGAATTCCGACTTTCGAACAACCTGCTCATTGATCAGGAATCGATCCCGTCCGTGGCGATGAATTTCGCGGCGCACGCGCAATTCACCGTCATCTTCGACAACCAGTTCCAATTCGAGAAACCGATCGTGTGTCAGTAATCCGCCAATGGAATGGAACACGCCTTCCACGACCGCGGAGCTCTCCCCTGTGCGGATCAGTTCCGTTTGGACCGGTTCACCGAGCAGAGCACCGACGGCTTGGACTAGGATCGACTTTCCAGCGCCTGTTTCTCCGGTAATGATATTCAACCCCTTTTGCAATGTCAGAGTGATATCGCGGATGAGCGCTAAGTTCTGAATGTGGATGCGGGTAAGCATATGCTTATCTGTAACCCCATTTGAGTTTCCGGTTCAGAACGCGGAAAAAACGTGATTCCGGATCGACGATGATCCGTGCGCAATGGGGTGATTTTCGGATTTCGATACGATCGCCACAACAAATGGAATCGTTGACTTGTCCATCCAGGGTCAGGAATGCTTTGCGGTCCTTGGAAATGAGCTGGATGGTCACTGTCGAATTGCCGGCGATGACAATGGGGCGATGGGTGAGTGTATGCGGGCAGATGGGAGTGATAGCCAGGGCATCGAGATCCGGTGACAGGATGGGGCCGCCAGCGGATAGGGAGTATGCGGTCGATCCGGTGGGTGTACAGATAATCAATCCATCGCACAGGTATGTATTGATTGTTTCGTTATCGATCGCAGTTTCGAGTTCGATCAGACGTGGAATCAGTCGTTTATTCACGACGACATCGTTGAGGGCGGGGTGACGGCTGATGACATGTTCCCCGCGAATATGGGTGGCTTCGAGCATCATGCGCGAGACAGTCTGAAATCTGCCACAAATGGTTGCTTCGAGAACATCGAACAGGTGATCGATGCCATATGCGGCGAGGAACCCGAGATTTCCCATATTGAACGATAAAACGGGAATATTCAGATGAGCAACTTTTCGGGCCACCCAGAGAATCGTTCCGTCACCACCGAGAACGAGGGCAAGCCCGACATCCTGCAGGTTTTCATCGTTGCCGCCAATAATTCCATCGGCGTTGGTTCCGAGTTCTTCCAGGGTTTTGGCACTGACTCTGACCTGGATTCCGCGTTCTCTCAGCCAGTCAATCGTCGTCCGGCCCAACCGGCATATTTCCGGAATATTGGGTTTAATAAACAGCGCTACGACGGAAATCGATGGGTTATTCATCCAGCACCGCCTGCTCGATCCATGCGTCATGTTCCGCTGAAAACCTATCAGAACCGCGCGTTAAATGAAACAGAAATTCTTTGTTTCCCTTCGGTCCGCGAATAGGAGACGTCGTGATCCCGTGAATGGAAAACCCATGGTGGATACTCCACTGTCCCAGGTCCCGAAGGACCTCGCGATGGATACGCGCATCTCGCACGACACCGCCTGATCCGACGTTCTCTTTCCCGGCCTCGAACTGAGGTTTGATCAACGCAATCACGGCGCCGGCCGAAGTGAGCAGATCCCGGGCTTTTTCCAGGACGAGTTTCAAGGAAATGAACGACATATCCAGAGTAATCAAATCGAAGGGTTCGGGGAACAGGTCGATGGGCGCGGTCCGGAAGTTCGTGCGTTCGTGAACCATCACGCGGGAATCGTTCCGCAACGACCAGTGAAGCTGGCCGTAACCAACATCCACCGCATACACGCGAACGGCTCCGCGCTTCAACAGACAATCGGTGAATCCACCGGTGGAAGCGCCGCAGTCGAGTGCGATGCAACCGGAGCATGTCACGGTGAAAGTATCGAGTGCATGAGCCAGTTTCTGGCCGCCGCGGCTGACGAACGCGGGTGTATCCCGCAGAATGGTCGCTGTCGAGTTTCGCGGAACAAGCGTGGAAGGTTTTTCGATGCGTTTGCCCCCGATCCAGACATACCCTTCCCGGATCCATTCCGCTGCCTGATTCCGGCTTTCGCACCGACCGGAATCAGTCAGCCATTTGTCCGCTCGAATCAGATTCATGTGTCCTGTGAAAGAAATCAGTGTCGATGTCAACTTCCTGCAAACCGAGTGTCAACCGGATTCGCCTTTCCAATTCGTGGGTTGTCAGTCCCATGTCTTCCCAAAGTTCCTGTTGTGTGCCCATGGGAATCCAGCGGTCGGGAGCGCCCATGATATCGACTTTTTCCATGCTGACATCATGTCCGACAAGCAGTTCCATGACAGCAGCGCCAAGTCCTCCGATCACGGTATTTTCTTCCAGAGTGATCACATGACCTGTCTTCCTTACAGATTGAAGAATCAGCGCTGAATCCAGGGGTTTGACGAACCGGGCATCGATCACTTCAATCTCAATACCCTGACGTTGCATGCGATCGGCGACGAAGAGAGCGTCATAGACCAGTGGACCCGCGGCAATCACGGACAAGTGTTTGCCGACCCGCAAGCACTCACCTTCTCCCCAGACCAGGGGTGGAGGATCGGGAATCAAATCCACTCCGACGGCGGTTCCGCGCGGATATCGAATGACGACCGGCCGGTTGAAATCGATGGAGCACAGAACAGCGCGACGCAATTCGTTTTCATCCCGTGGCGCGATCAGGCCGAGATGAGGCAGTGTGCGCAGAAACGACAGGTCAAACAGACCGTGATGTGTGGGTCCATCGGAACCGACAACGCCTGCTCGGTCGAGAATCATGACCACGGGGACATCCTGAAGACACACCTCTTGAAAGATCTGGTCGTAGGCGCGTTGCATGAACGTAGAATAAATGGCGACAACCGGTCGTTTTCCAGCGAAGGCCAATCCACCGGCAAAGGCAACGGCATGCGGCTCTGCAATCCCCACATCATAGAACCGATCGGGAAACTCTTTTGCAAACCGGTCCAAACCTGTGCCAAGCGTCATGGCTGCCGTAATGGTAACGACACGGGGATCTTTCCGGGCGAGGTCGACGATGGCATCACCGAAAACGCTTGTAAAGGAAACCACGCCTGTTGATTTCTTGAACTCGCCGGTATCGCGGTTGAACGGCGATGCACCGTGAAACCGTTCCGGTTCGAGCTCGGCGGGTTTGTACCCGTATCCTTTCCGTGTCAACACGTGCAGAAGGAGAGGTCCGGGAATGTTCTGGACATTTTTAAACACGGGGATGAGGGTTTCGAGATCGTGTCCGTCAAAAGGGCCGAGGTATTGAAATCCCAGTTCTTCAAAGAGCAATCCGGGTTGGATGAAATCCTTGATGGAGCGTTCGAGTTTCTGGACGATGCGGATAAGGTCCTCGCCGGCGCGTGGAATTTGTGCAAGGAGTTGCTTGGTGTAGCGTCGTACCGATGCAGCCCGGGGTCCGATCATTCGTCGGCTGATGTATTGTGCGAGGGTTCCGACGTTCGGAGAGATGGACATGTCGTTGTCATTGATAATGACCATCAGGTTTTGTTGTTTCAGATTTCCGCCTTGATTCAGTGCTTCGAATGCTACGCCGGCGGTCAACGAACCGTCTCCGATGATGGGAATAACCCAGTAGGGATCCTCAGAGTATTTGGATGCTTCGGCAATACCGACGGCAAACGATATGGATGTACCGCTATGGCCAGTATCGAAATGATCGTAGATACTTTCTGCTTTTTTGGGAAAGCCGGCAATCCCGTTTTTCTGCCGTAGACCTTTGCGGAAGCCGTCGAGTCTGCCGGTGATCATTTTATGCGTGTAAACTTGATGCCCGACGTCCCAGATCAGCTTATCTCGAGGCGTATCGAAGGCATAATGCAATGCCAAGGTCAATTCGACGACCCCGAGATTGGATGCGAGATGTCCTCCTGTGACCGAAACGGTACTAATCAATTCTTCCCTGATTTCCTGAGCCAATTGCTGCAAGGCATGGGTGTTGAGACGGCGCAGAGCGTGAGGCGACGGAACGAGGGGAAGAACTTTCTTACCGTTTACGGGCAGCAATTCATCGGTCATCGTGCATACTCCACGGCACGGGACTCACGAATTGCCGTAACTTTGATTTCACCGGGGTATTCGAGCTCCTGTTCAATTCGTTTGGCCACATCCCGAGCCATCAAAGCCATTTCGTCATCACTGATATCTTCCGGTGTGACAATAATCCGGATTTCCCGCCCAGCTTGGACGGCATAGGATTTTTCGACGCCTCGGAATGAGGTGGAGATTTCCTCGAGTTTCGCCAATCGCTTGAGGTAGGATTCAAGAATCTCCCGCCGCGCTCCTGGCCGGGCAGCAGACAACGCATCGGCTGCCTGAATGAGAATGGCTTCGATGGTTGTCGGTGGTTCGTCGCCGTGATGAGCGGCCATTGCTCGGACAACTTCCCGTGGTTCGTTGAATTTCTGTGCGATTTCAGCACCGATCAGCGCGTGTGATCCTTCGATTTCGTGATCGACTGCCTTACCGATATCGTGGAGAAGTCCGGCGCGTTTCGCTAGTTTCGTATTGACCCCGAGTTCGGAGGCCATCATTCCGGCGATGAATGCAACTTCTTTTGAATGCTGCAGGACATTTTGTCCGTAACTCGTCCGGTATTTCAGGCGGCCGAGTAAGCGAACCAACTCCGGTTTGAGTCCTTGGACACCTACCTCGAACGCCAGCTGTTCACCGGCTTCACGGATTGATTTATCGATCTCCTTCTGAACTTTATCGACGATTTCCTCGATCCGAGCGGGGTGAATGCGGCCGTCTGAAATCAGTCGATTCAGTGCCGTGGCGGCGATTTCGCGCCGGATGGGATCGAAAGCGGAGATAATGACGGCTTCCGGAGTATCGTCGATGATAAGATCGACCCCCGTTGCAGCTTCCAGCGCGCGAATATTCCGGCCTTCCCGACCGATGATCCGGCCTTTCATTTCGTCATTTGGCAGGCTGACAACGCTGACTGTCGTCTCACTGACAAAATCCGAAGAAATGCGTTGAATGGCCGTAGCAATGATTTCTTTTGCCTTCATATCCGCCTGATCCCTGGCATCGTCGATAATCTTTCGGATTCCGGACGCGGCATCCTTCCTCGCCTCGTCCTCCAGCCGCCCAATAATCAATTCCCTGGCTTCCTGCTGAGTCAACCCCGATACCCGCGCCAACTCGGTTTCCTGCTCCTTAATCAAATCCTTTCGCCGAGTTTCCAACTTATCAATACTCTTCTGCCGATTGGAAAGTTCCTTCGTTTTATGGGTGTACGTTCGCTCCCGTTTATCCAGGAACTTATCCTTCTTCTCGAGGGCCTCCTCCTTACGGGCCAACCGGTTTTCCGTCTTTTCATACTCGATTTGCCGCTTCCGGGTTTCCCTCTCGAGTTCTTTCATCTGCTCGATGAAATGCTCCTTCGCCTCAACTTCAGCATTCTGATAGATAACCTTCGAATCCTTTTCGGCCGTTTTCATGATTTCTTCCGCTTTTGCTTCAGCGGAACTCACAACTTTGCGAGCCTTGGAACCGGATCGGTTTGTCTGAAGATAGGTCCCTGCTCCAATGCCTGCTATGAGAGCGGCGGCAGCGATCCCGATGCATAGATATATTTGTGGATTAATGGCTCTCACCCCCCTTATGTGCATGCCGATCGCGGAGGTCGTGCGACCGGCAAGAAATGGATCAGGAGGAAAGCACGACAGATTGCCGGGGTGAGAAGCGGAGAGAAGAAAACAAGAAAAACCCTCCCGTGAAGTGCCGTTTGACATGGATTCCATTGAACCTGTCTGGACAGGTGGGTTTCCGCACTAGCAGTTCTTCCGTCCCTTCTAAAGAGGGCATGAAATCCGTGCTACGATTTGGAATCCCTTTTGGAAATTGTTGGCTCAACTTGCCCCATGCCATCACAAACACCACAGGAGGGCAAAACAACGCGACATACTGCTTGTTTACAAGAAACAATCCTAAAACCCACAGCATGCTGATCACGATCATCATATCAAATCCTGCCCCTGATCCGGGGGCTGCTATTCCGTCTCTCATCACATACCCGGCTTCCAGCGTTACCGCTTTCCGATCCTGAACGTCTATCGTTCGGTTAATCGGTCAGTTCGTCACTGATTAATTGTATCAAATTGTCACTTCGCTGCGCAACCAAATTGCACAAACACTGCAAACCAGCTGCCTGGGCGGCAAAGTTCAGTGCAGCGAGAATGGCAACTTTGGCCGAGGCCATCCCCGGATTCATCCGGGCAATATCCTGCATCCGTTCATTGACAGAATGCGCAAGATCGAGAATCCGCGAGGGATCATCATCAGCGACGATATGGTAATGGTTTCCGAAAATTTCTACTTCGACTTTACTGTGAGGCATAGCGGGCGATTCCAATCACGCCGGCCGTCAGCTGCTTATTCCTGCCTGATCCGCCGCCAGCGTATCAATCTGAGCGATGATCCGTTCGATTTTCCCGGCGATATCCGCGCGATCCCTGTCCCGAATACCGAGTTCTTTTTCCAGACCATCCCGTTCCAGACGCAGTTGTCGGACTTCGGAAATCAACTCACGCACTTTTTTTTCAAGCAAATCCAATTTCGCTTGAAGCTCCGATTCGAATTCCGATCCAGCCACGCAAGTTGACCTTTATCCGCAATGTTTCCTTGCCAGTTGAGCGATGGCGGAAAAAGCTTCCGGCTCGTGCATCGCCATATCAGCAAGTACCTTTCGGTCAAGAATCACTCCAGCCGTTTTCAAGCCATACATCAGGCGATTATACGGCAGCCCATTCAACCGGCTGGCAGCGTTGATCCGCTGGATCCAAATCCCACGATATTCGCGTTTCTTCAGTTTGCGTCCGGTGTATGCATGGCGGCCCGCCTTGATCACCGCTTCGATCGCCGACCGGAATCGCCGACTCTGAGAACCGCGGTATCCCTTGGCTAACCTGAGAATTTTCTTGTGACGCCGTCGCGCCGTCACACCTTTTTTTACTCTGGGCATCGTTCATATCCTCCGCGTCATTCATCCGTTTATTTCATGTACCGTCAATGGTTTAGAGATACGGAACAAGGCGCTTCATGGGCTTGAAATCCGCTTTATGCACCAGGACGGATTTCCGCAAACCGCGTTTTCGCTTCGTGGATTTCTTCGTCAGAATATGGCGTTTGAACGCTTTATTCCGGCGAAGGAGCCCCGTTCCGGTTTTTCTTAACCGTTTTGCTGCACCTTTCAGGGTTTTAATCTTCGGCATAATAAACCTCTTTTTTTCTTTATTTATTGTAAGTTATGTGCTATTTCCGCACAAACCCCCACATTACTTGGGGGACAGTATCATAAACATATTGCGTCCCTCAAG
>JAFGMN010000247.1 GCA_016927515.1 candidate division CSSED10-310 bacterium
ACCTTCCTCCTCAATCCGATAAACTTCCTCGCAATGGGCCAGTTCAATCACTGCGCCGGGTTCCAGCCGAATCCGCAGCGACCGGCGCTCGGCTGTGTTCACCCGATCGGTGATTTCTCCGCCGAGACCGATCACCTTGGCTTCCAATGGATCCAATGATTCTCCCGGAAATACTGTCACGGTAAGGTGCAGCATTGGGTCGATGATCCGGCTGTGCCGGGTCAGCGGCGTCTGGCCGACCAGCGGATCAATCCGATAGGCCGGTTCAAAAGATCCGATCCATCGCACGCACAAGAGATCTCGAACCGAATTGATTGCAACCGATGAATGCAACCGGCAGATAAACGTGAAATGCGCCAGATATACCAGCGGTTCCGCTCCGGCATCACGCAACCGGCCAATGTCCTGTTCGGATATCGGTCCGCTGAACTGCACCAGTTGGAACGGGTTGAATTCCGGTGATGTCCATCGAAGCGATGACGGCAATTCGGGAACTGCCACCAAGGGATCGAATGAAGCACTGACAAGCTGGATGACACCCGGAGACGCTGGATCAGCTGGGACGGCAAACGGGGGTTCGATATCATTTGGCCAGATGGAGACGGCTCGGATTTCTCCGGGCACCCATCCCTCGGCTGCCATACCCGGCATCCCCGCACTGAATAGTAGACTCAACCAAATCAGAGAAAAACACACCACTCTTGCTCGTTTCATCCTGATACTCCCCATTCTGTCTCACCCCGGATTGAATTCAGATCGGCAAGCCACTACCGACTTTATTTAAGTATATCAAAAGCGACGTAACTCCGGAAGTGTTCCGCAAGTGTTCCGCTTTCAAGAGTTTCGATATCCTGGTATGCTGTTAGGGAAATCGACGGCAGATGGGAATATCCTATTCGCAGTTTTTCGACGGAATCCATGGAACTTGACATGCCTGGTTTTCTCATGACCCAAAGCGAGACCCTGCGGACGATTCTGACCGTCCTGAGCGTCATCGGTATCGCGAATTTTTACGGGCGCATTCGGAAAACCGGACGATGCAACCAGCCCGCTGCGCATGCTTTCATGCGAATTCACGCCACGATCCTTATAACAAGCATTGGACTCCTGGCAGGATATCAAGCCCGATGGCAGCTGTTTGGTTTTTTTTCATCGGATTTTCTCCGGGTTCAACGTGGATTTGATCCCCGGGATGATATTTTGGGAACCCGGTTTATGCGGGGAGATATCCTTGATTGGAAGCACCGCGTACTGGCCCGTGATGTGCGCGTGGACGCTAAACTGCTGAGGGAGTATCCGATTGGTGCTGCGGGGGTTCATCCGGTGGGATATATCAGCAGTGTGTATGGTGCAGCGGGCGTGGAAAAGGAGTTAGATCCTGTTCTGATGGGGCGCGCGGTACAAACGCCTGCCGACTTGTTCCGGTTGAGCGCGAATGTTTTTTTTCATGGGAAACTGCGGGGAAATCCGATTGTCTTGACATTGGATCGGGATTTGCAGCAGGAAGCTTGGAATGCACTGGACGGCTGCATCGGTGCCATCGTGGCATTGGATCCCCGAGATGGGAGCATCCGCGCCATGAGTTCGCGGCCGGGGTTCGATCCGTCCCGATTGGATGGCAGCCACTGGAACACCCTGATCCGCCGTGCCGACAGTCCGTTTCTGAACCGGGGTTCCCAGGGTCTGTATCCACCCGGATCGACATTCAAACCCATGGTAGCCGTCACGGCGTTGAGCCGGGATATGCATCCGGTGTTTGTCTGCGGTCCGGATGGGTATTCATCGGGACCATCGGATCCTCGGATCCGCGATCACGAATCGGTCGATCGCAAGGGATTCAAGGGTCATGGGTCCATCAATCTCAGTGATGCATTGAAACGCTCATGCAATGTGTATTTTGCCCAACTAGCGGTTGCGATCGGAGCCCCGGCCATCCTCGAAACCGCAGAAAAGGCGGGTTTTCATTGCGTGATTCCGTATGCCGGTCCCGGTGTGCCAGGAGTCGCCGGTCGGCTACCCGACCATCAGACGTGGCATGATGCGTATACGGCACGGTTTGGAATCGGGCAGGACGATCTCCTTCTGACGCCGCTGCATTTAGCGTTGGCTGCCGGTGCGATAGGGCATGGAGGCATCATGAATCGACCGAAACTGGTGGAAGGAAACGACACGATACTTTGGTCTACGTTGACTGATTACCGCACTGCAAATCGGGTTGCCCGAATGATGATCAGCGTGGTTGAAACGGGGACTGGCCAGAAGGCGCAGGTTTCCGGGATCGTTGTCGGAGGAAAAACGGGAACAGCCGAGACCGCATCCGGGCGCAGCCACAGTTTGTTCATCGGGTTTGCTCCCTGGCCCCGGCCGGCGTTGGCGGTGGCTGTTGTTGTAGAAAACGGCGGATATGGCGGCCAGGTGGCAGCACCGATTGCCGGGCGGTTGATTGCGTGCGCGGATCACCTTGGGTTACTGGAAGATACGGAAAGGGTACATGTTGGAAACGAATGACTGCGGGATTCCGTTTAGAGCTCGTGAACGTTCACTGCTGCTGTGGACGATCCCCGCGCTTCTTCCGCTGATGGTTGCGGCCCTGGGGTTTCATCCATCAGGCGCTTTTCCCCCTGTTCGGAGCTTCTTTGTCCCTGCGGGCTGTCTGCTCGCATCACTGGTTGGCCACGGGATACTGGTCCTCGCCCGGTCCCGGTCCGACACAACTCTTTTACCCGCTTGGGCTGTGATTGTCGGCATCGGATGGTCATTTCAATACCGGCTTGACCCATCTTTTCATTGGGATTACCTGTCTAAGTCCACCCTGGCATGGGTGCTTTCGCCATTGATTCTGGTTATTAACGCAATTCTGTTTCGCGGATCAATGCAGCGATGGATTCAACGCATGCACTGGTTCTGGATCATTGCTTCATTTGGCGTTTGCCTGGCTGTGCTGGCCACCGGCGTATCCTACCGGGGAGCGGTTTTTGGTCCCGGTAAGACCACACCGACGGAATGGATCAAACCGTTTCTCATTCTCGGATTGTCCGGATTGCTCTGCCGCTACGGAAGTGCCATGGCGCGGGGCAGGTCGCTTCGGACCGAGTCATCCCGTCGTGCACACATCATGATTATTGGCGCTTGGCTACCGACGGCCGCCATACTCATCCTTTTGAAAGATCTCGGTATGATCGCTGCCACCGGAATTCTCCTGGTAGCACTGTTGACCATTACCACGGGAAGGATCCGATATCTCGTCACAGGCCTGGTCTGCGCGGTTGCCGGAGGATGGTTTTTCCAGCATTTCGCCGGAAAGGGAAGAGTGCGTTTTGCTGCATGGCTCCATCCTTTCGATCATCCGGATGCCGGTGGATTTCAGACGATCCGCTCGCTATTCGCTCTGTTCAACGGCGAATTTTTTGGTCAAGGAATCGGCAATGGGTTCCCCGGTACTGTTCCCTTGGTTGAAACTGATTTCGTCTATGCAGGTTTCGCTGAGGAAGTGGGTTGGTTTGGCAGCGTCCTGTTTCTGCTGCTCGCGTGGCACTTTGTTCAGCAAGGATTTCACCATGCCAACCGTGCAAACGGTATCTATGCGGCCCTGGTCGCCATGGGAGCCAGCACAGTTTGGGCCGTTCAATTGTTTTTGCATGTAGGGGGAGTGATCAAGCTGATCCCCATGACCGGTGTTCCATTCCCCGGCCTCAGCAGCGGAGGAACGGCGGTTCTGGTCTTTGCGACGCTGGCGGGATGGATATCAGCTGTCGGCGATTCCGGGACGGATGCTCCGGCAGAGCCTCGCCAGGATCCTGTCAAACGTCGAAATCAGCGCACATGAATGTGTGATCGGACGGTTTCGGTTCTGCTCGTTTCCGGGGTTCTAAATCGATCCAGGCATCCTGGGATCGAGTCAACATCGCGCGGGTTCCCAGAATATGATCAATCCGCCACCCATGATTTCGTTGGATCGTGGCCCCCCGGTAATCAAAATAACTGAATTCTCCCGGGTTCGGCCGGTGATGACGGAAGACATCGTGGAATCCCCATGCACATACAGCGTTAAACAGCTCAGTCAACTCGGCATTGAAACAGACATGACCATCCAGCCCCTTCGGGTCATAAACATCCATGGATTCAGGTGCTACGTTGAGATCTCCCAGCCAGACGATGAGCTGATCCGAAGTGAATTCCCGCTGCAGCATGGAATGAAAATCTCTCAACCATTGCAGTTTACCCGCGTAATGCTCCGATTCACGATCACGGCCCTGGGGCACATATGTGTTGATGATCCAAACGGAACCCATCCGGCCCCATATCAAACGAGGACTATGCACTGCGTCGTCCCAATTAAATCCGCTCCGAACATCCGCAAGGGGTTCCCGGGAAATCAGAGCGACACCGTTGTAGCTTTTCTGTCCTTTGAAAACACAGTGATATCCGAGTTCAGCAAACGGACCGACAGGAAAATCGCTGTCTTGAACCTTGGTTTCCTGTACGGCAAGGACATCGGGAGAATGCTCGGTGAGCCAGGGCAGGATTACGGGAAGACGCATTCGGATACTGTTGGCGTTGAATGTCGCAATCCGCATTGTCGCCGCCTGTCTCAATCCGAGTTCCAATAATTGATTTTCATCGCTTCCTTGGCTCGAGATAAAACCTCGTTTCCTTTCATCGCTCCTTTTCGGGATCCTTCCCGAAGAATGTCACGCACCCTGCCCCGATCATTTTCAAACTGCTGTGCCCTGTCGCGGATCGGATCCAAAAACTCCGTCAGCATCTGCGCCAGTTTCTTTTTATCCTGCATGCAACCCATTTTTCCGGACTTGCAATCGGCGACCAGTTGATCATGCCCGTCGGGATCAATCAAACGCAGATATTCACAGACTACACATCCTTCCGGATGCCCCGGATCGGTTTTACGCGCTTTCAACGGATCGGTATACGCATTCATTACTTTCTCGCGGATCACGTCCGCCGTATCCCGCAGATAAATGCAATTGTTGAGTGATTTACTCATTTTTGCATTGCCGTCCGTACCCCGAATTCGCGGTATTTCTGTTACGCGCGCCTGCGGCTCGATCAAGGCGTTCGTTTCATACGTGAAATTGAATCGGCGGACTATCTCACGGGTCAATTCGATCATCGGCAATTGATCTTCACCGACGGGAACCAAATCAGCATCGAACGCAGTGATATCCGCGGCCTGGCTAATCGGATAACCAAAAAAACCATAGGTGACACCCTTGGCAAACAGCTCTTTCTTGTTTTCAATTTCCGCCTTCACCGTCGGATTCCGTTCCAACCGGGCCAAGGTGACAAAATTTCCGTAAAACACTGTCAGTTCCGCGATGGCCGGTACAGCTGATTGAATCACATAGGTCACCGTATCCGGATCGATCCCCGATGCAAAGTTATCGATCGCAACCTCCTCGACATGGGCCCGGACTTTTTCCGGCGTCTTGAAATTATCGGTCAGTGCCTGGACATCTGCGATCAAAAGGTACGTATCATATTGATTCTGCAAAGCAACTCGTGACCGGATCGATCCGAAGTAGTGCCCCAGATGCAGCTTGCCCGTCGGCCGGTCTCCAGTGAGAATAATCGGTTTCGTTCGCGTGCTCATCCCTTACCTCCATCGTACCATTCCGTGCTCGTTCCGCGATGGTTTCCTGCATGATCGCTCCATCTTAGCGGGAGGACCCGTTCCACGCAATCCGCTTTTCCGGGAGATTTTTTAACGATTCCAGCGTTCCTCGATTATCTCTGACAAATCCGCCACCCGTGTGTTAGTATGCACGTATGACCATGTCAGCCTATTCCATCCGGCATCTTCGACCCGTTCTTCTGCTGTTTATCGGCCTTCAACTGCTGCTGTTCGCTCCGCGATTGAATTCCGACGGTGCCTATTACTATGAATATCTCCGATCCTGGGTCATTCAACAGGACCTGAACTTCGACGATGAACGAGAATTCTACACCTGGGAATGGGTACCTGTCTTACGCGATTTTTTGCCAGGTGACTGGGAAGAAACGGGGTATCCACCCAACATCTTCTCGTTGGGACCCTGCATCGGTTGGCTTCCCTTCTACGCCCTTGTGCATATGCTGATGCTTGCTTTAGGCGCAATCGGCGTGCCGGTCTCGCAAACCGGGTACGGCGTCCTGTACCGGATGCTTCCAATGACGGTGTCGATGATATCCGGGCTGATTACCTTGATCCTCTGTGACCGGTTGGGCAAGGAAGCAGGGTTTTTAGAGACAGACCGATCCCGGGCGCTGGTTCTGATTCTCGGCGCATCCCATTTTCCGGCATTTTTGTTCATTACGCCGGCATTTGCTCATGCATTCAGTGTGATGTGGACCACCTGGTTCATGCTGATGTGGTATTTATCCGGTACGGCTGCAGCCCGATCATGGCGCCCCGTACATTATATCCTGTATGGGATGATCGGCGGCATGGCGGTACTGATGCGATGGCAAAACCTGTTTGTGATGATCCTTCCGTGTGTCGATGCCCTTCGACAGATAGGGCAATGGAAAAACCGGCTCGAAACGCGGGATAAGTTGCTTTGCTGGCTGGGGTTTGCCAGTGGATTGTTGGTCACAATATTTCCTCAGCTATTGGTCACGCATACTCTATACGGCCGGTGGCTGACCGATCCACAAGGTCACGGTGGCATGCATTGGTTCCAAGTCAATCTGTCGATCATCCTGTTCGACCGGATCAAAGGGCTGTTTACCGTGAATCCAATTTTGCTTCCGGCGATCATTGCTTTGCCGATCCTGTGGTATCGAAACCGCCGGCTGACCATCGGCCTTCTGACGCTGACCGTTACACAGACCTACATCAACGCCGTGCGGCGCGACTGGGCGGGCGTGGGTTTTGGCATGCGGCGTTTTTTGAACCTGATGCCGGCCTTTGCTCTCGGGATGATGGTCATTGCCGCCGTGTTTTCCCGGCCGGGACTCCGCCGATATCGAATCCCAGCGGGGCTGGTTGGAGCTGGATTGATCATCTGGAATGTGCTGTTGATGGCTCAATACTACCTTTCAACACTGGGCGCACCGTGGGTGAATATGTCGTTCGGCGAGATGGTCCAGAGGCAATGGACCCAGTCGCCGACATGTTTACTCGAACTTATGGGTGGTGCGTTGCTGGGGCGAGGTCTCATCCGCGATCCGTTCTGCCTGCTTCTCCTCGCCTTCTCTCTGGTTGTAACCGGTTGCGTCATCCGATGGCTCCCCCGGATTTCAGAAACCATCCGCTCTGTTTTCCGGAAAACTCCCGGCCGGCTTCTGTTTTTCGGTGCATGGAGTGTGTTTACCGTTACCAGTTGGCTCACTGCTGTGATTGTCCAGGCAGATAGTTACCAGGTTATCGATCTGGCTCCCGGCACAAGCTACGGCCAGCTCCGGGACATGACGCTGAATGGTCAGACCGGTTATCAAGGGATTGCCGGAGGGATACGGATTGGTCCGGGGAAACAATGGATCCATCTTGAGGCCCACAAAGCGTATCATCGGGACCGCTTTCTGAATCCGGGTATGCTATCGATTCGACCGGTTCCTCCGATTCATCCCGACGAGCATCTGACATGGTTTTTTCCTGAACGGGTCCGGGCGGATCGTCTGGAAATGATTACGCACATGGAACGGGTGACCGGTCTATCGGCGGGGGAACACCTGGCAGAAATCGCTGTCGAAACAGAAATCGGCACGCATCTCCAGTTTCCCGTTGTTTTTGGCCGCCATGCCGGAAGCGATAAGGAGCAGAATTACAAGGATGGTGTGTGGATCGAGCGAGATTGGCCGGCGTTGCATCCGATCGAAGAGGATACCGGTGATATGCGGGCGATCTATTCATTTGACCCGCCCGTCGCTATCCGGTCCGTAACCATTCGGATCCGGGATCTTCCGGTTGTGTGGACGATCCGGGGGATCGCGTTTCGCCGGGCGGTTGCACCGGGAAAAGTAGAGATGCAGCAATGACAGATGATGTGGTGACCGGTGGATTTCCACTGACCCGGGTGTTTTTGCAGTCACAACTCGTTCAGACGGCACAGCATCGAGTGTATCCGCGCGTAGTCCGGCCGGAGGAGATCATTTTATGTGTTGGCCGGGCATTTCGGACATTGGGATATGCTGCGTTTCCACCGATTGTTGAGACGGAAGAGGTCTACATTCCTTTTTATGTGTTTTCGTCAGGCAACTATGTGGAGACCATCCCAGCGGTCGGTCTGCCGTATCGTCTGATGCGGACGTATCGGTTTATCGGTCCGGGTGTGCCGCTGAATATGGAATGGGAGCCCGGGATTCGAGTGATGGCACCCGATATCGGTCTGACGGCAGCGCTGAATTCGACGGAACCAGCAATCCGGGAGCATCCGTTGTCCGTGACCGTCGAAATGGTGTATATATTGTTCTACCATGTAACGATTCGCCGGGGTCGATCCCTGGGCGACATGCTGGTCAACAGTGCAACAGCCGATGTTCTTCTGGAAAACGCTCCGCCTCGGTATGATGCCCGGGAAGCGCGCCGGTCGTTATGGGTGGCGGTGTGTGTTTTCGGCGGGTTGGTGACGACGATAACGGCGATGTGGATGATCAGCGGTTCGATGACGGTGGCTGCGGCGGTTACAGGAAGCTCCATCCTGGTGATCCGATCCTGGTTGGGAAGAGAGCGCGGATGATTTCAGATACGATCCGGTGTGCTGAATGTGGAAATGAGTTGGTGCTGGATGCGGGTGTCTTCGTGTCCCAATGCAGTCAGTGCGGTGAGCGCAATCTCGTTCTCATCGATGATCGGGTCATGGTGTTTGAAATGGAAACCGCCCTGGAAGCGGGTGAAGCCGTGGATGTGGCTGCGGTGAAACTGGCGGGTGAATCCGGGATGGATTTTCG
>JAFGMN010000248.1 GCA_016927515.1 candidate division CSSED10-310 bacterium
CGGGCCGCGTCGCGCCGCTGGAAACGACACCGGCCTGGATGAGTACCGAAGAATACGCGGTGGGTGGATTGCGATGGGCTGATATGAATCAGGATGGCTTGCTCGACCTGGTATCGGTACATTATGAAGGCGGGTTTCCGGTCCGGCCGGAGGAGACCCGGATCTGGTTCAACGACGGCGGGATGCTGGCGGCAACGGCGGGATTTGTTTCGGCGGATGCCATCTGGTCGACGGACCTGGCGTTGGGCGATATCGATGCCAATGGATTTCCCGATATCTACGTGGTTAATTGGGGAGCCAATGTCATTCATTTTCAGGATGCGATGGGGATGCCCGCAGCGCCGTCCTGGAGCAGTACAGAGAGCTTGTTTTCCCTGGTTGCCGCGGTGGGAGACGTGACCGGAACCGGGTTTTGTGACATCGGTGTGGTGAACCAGGGCGTTTCACCGGATCCCTATAAACCCAATCACCTGTATACCAATACAACCGGAATACCCGGAACATCGGCGGCCTGGATTTCAGGTGATCTCGCGCAGCACATGGCGTGCGATTTCGGCGATTACGATGAAGACGGCGTTATCGATGTGAATGTCACGCGTGTCGGCAATGGAACCGCGACCCTGTTTAATCTAGGAGGTAGCCCGGTGCATTCCGTCGGATCGATCACCGTCGACGGCATTCCTCAGGAACACTACGCCGCTTCCCTTCGCGGCGGATGGATTCTGCTGCCCGATCCGCCCGCACCGGGCGCATCGGTGGTTATTGCATGTGAGCGATCAACCGATCTTGATTTGGCGGTGGCAGTCGATCATGGAAACGCAAAAGTCTATCACGATATCGGGACGACGTTGGAGACGCTGCCGTCGTTCACTGTTTCAGGGTCGGGTGACCGCAGGGAAAAGGCCGCAGCCTGGATCGATGTCGATACGGATGGTGACCTGGACTTGTTTGTCGGCGGCCGGAGCATTCCGTCGATGCTCTACGTGAATGACAATGGCATCCTCAATGCGTCGTCCGCGTGGTCTTCCACGGATCCTGAACCCGGCGTCTCCGATGTCGACTGGATCGATATGGACCTGGACGGTGATCTTGATATCGCGTGTTCCAGTACGGGTGACACGAATTTCGATACGCTGTGGGTTCACGAAAACATTGACGGTGCGCTTGAAACAGATCCGTCATGGGTGTTGCCTTACGGCCACGCATCGTCGATGTGCAACACGGCTGCATGGGGTGACATGAACGGAGACGGGTATCCGGATCTTGCTGCCGGGTATGCGGGAGCTGAAATCCGTGTTTTCCTAAACACCGGTTCCCAGACGGTTCCGACGCCGACACCGACACTGACGTCGACGCCGACGCCGGAATGCAATCAAGACGGCGACGTCAATCAGGATCAGGCGATCACGGCGGAAGATGCGCAGATGGCATTCATGATCGCACTGGGATCATATTCCCCGAATTGGCTGGAATGGTGTGCCGCCGATTGCAATGGCGACTGGGATGTCACTGCGGGTGATGCTCAACAGGTGTTTTTGACAGCGCTCGGCAGTGCCGCCTGCGTCGATCCGATCAATGGAATTTTTTCTTTTCCCGGGCGGTCTCGATAACATCGGTGGCGATGCTTTCCGGGAGTGGATCGTAGCGAAGATACTCCATGGAATAGTTCGCCCGTCCGCTGGAAATATTGCGCAGCGTATTGGCATACCCAAACATTTCCCGCAACGGCACCGTCCCGGTCAATTTCTGTGATCCTTTGCGATGCCGGCGCATATGCTCGATTTTTCCTCTGCGTCGATTGATGTCACCGATGATATCGCCCATGAACTCGTCCGGTGTATTGATCTCGATTTTCATGATCGGTTCCAGCAGCCGCGGAGCCGCTTTATGAATCACGGTCCGCAGCGCTTGCTCGGCGCACGTTCGGAACGCCATTTCGCTGGAATCCACACTGTGCGCAGCGCCGTCGATGAGCACGAATTTGACGTCGATCATCGGGAATCCGGCGACCAGGCCCCGCGCCATCGAATCTCTGAAACCCTCTTCCACCGCCGGGATGTATTCCCTGGGAATGTTGCCACCTTTAACCAGATCGACAAATGCAACCCCTTCTCCGGTATTCGGCTCGATCCGGAATTCGATTTGAGCGAACTGACCTTTCCCACCGGTCTGCTTCTTGAACCGCTCCGTGTGCCGGTATTCGCGGCTAATCGTTTCGCGATAGGCGACGGAAGGAGCGCCCATCCGGGCTTCCACCTTATGTTCTGTACGGAGCCTGTCCACGACGATTTCCAGGTGCAGTTCACCCATACCGGAAATGATCGTTTCACTGGTTTCGTCATCGAAATGCACGCGCAATGATGGATCTTCCAGGGCCATTTTTCCCAGGGCAACGCTCAGGCGATCCCAGTCTTTCCGGTTGTCCGGTTCAATGGATACGTCAACGACTGTTTCCGGGTAATGAATGGTTTCCAGAAGGAGTTCCTGACCTTCGTCGCAGAGTGTGTGACCGGTCCGTGCGCCTTTGAGGCCGATAACGGCTCCGATATCACCGGCACCCAGCACATCGACATCCATCCGTTCGTTGGCATGGATCCGGAGAATACGGCCGACCCGTTCCTTTTTCCCGGTGCTGGCGTTGATAATATATGAACCGGCTTGCAGTTCGCCCGAATAGACGCGGACGAAATTCTGCTGTCCCACATACGGATCGTTGATGATTTTAAAAGCCATTCCGCAGAATGGTTGATTCAGAGACGGTTTTCGTGTGATGAACTGGTCGGGATCCCGGACATCATGACCCACGATCGCTCCCCGATCGATCGGTGATGGCAGGTAATCGATCACCGCATTCAGCAACAGACGGACACCCTTGTTTTTAAACGATGAACCGCAGAAAACCGGAGTAATACACAGATTCAGAATGGCTCGGCGGGCTGCCTGACGGATCTCATCCGCCAAAACCGGTCGGCCTTCGAGATATTTCTCCATGATCACCGGATCGAAATCCGCTAGTGTTTCCAGCAGTTTATCGCGGTGGTTGGATACGATTTCCTGCATGTCTTCGGGTATTGGTATCGTTCGCATGGTCAGGGAGGCATCGTCGTAATCCCAGGCTTCGAGCGTCACGAGATCCACGATGCCGCGAAACATGTCTTCAGCACCGATCGGGACCTGGAATGCCACGGGATTCGCTCCCAGCATATCGTCCATCATCTGAATCGTGTTGAAAAAATCGGCTCCCTGCCGGTCCATTTTATTGATGAACGCGATGCGGGGCACCTTGTAGCGGTCGGCCTGGTGCCAGACCGTTTCGCTTTGCGGTTCCACGCCGCCGACGGAGCAAAACACCATGACGATGCCGTCGAGCACGCGGAGGGAGCGTTCCACTTCCAGCGTGAAATCGATATGTCCCGGCGTGTCGATAATGTTGATCTGATGATCCCGCCATTGCGTGCTGATCGCTGCGGATGTGATGGTAATACCGCGTTCCTGTTCCTGCTTCATGAAGTCCATGACCGCTTTGCCGTCATGGACTTCGCCCATCCGATGGGTGATTCCCGTGAAAAACAGGATCCGTTCGGTGGTCGTCGTTTTCCCGGCATCAATATGGGCGACAATGCCGAGATTCCGAATTCTGTCGATGGATTTTGATGGCATACGCGTGTTCCTCCGTGAAAGATCGCGACGATTCACTGGTTCCCCGCGATCGCGCCGAACTCTACCGACGGTGTTCACGAAAAACAAGATACGGGCGAGGCAAAAACCTCGCCCGTATCGCGCAACCCTAAACAATGCGACGGATTACATCGGAAAAATCGGATCGACGCACGCGCCGGTCCCCAGAACGGCCAGGAAGATATTCTGAGCATCTCCTGCTGTAATATCACCATCGCCGTTGCAATCCGCGGCGCAGAGAACCTCGTATCCCGGGGTCGAGTACCCCAGGACGATGTAGAAGCAGCCCTGGGCATCGCCGGCGGTCAATGCACCGTCCAGCGTGACATCCCCATCATGAATGCACGGTCCGGTGGGTGTCGGCGTATTGGTCGGCCCGACGGTGGGTGTGGCGGTCGGCTCGCCCGGTGTCGGTGTCGGTCCGATGGCCTCGTTGGCACCGCCTGGCGTCAGAAGGCCGGCGGTAAAATCGGCGGCGTTGTTGCCGGTATCGGTGCCGTCGGGGATTCGGGAATAACTGTCGGTCGTGGCGATGATGGCGACCGGGTCGCCTTCACCTGCGAAGACCGCGCTCGTAAAATCGCCGTATCCCATGGCATCAACCACCGTGGTATCGTAGCGGAGCTGGATGCTGTCCGGTCCGTTCTGATAATCCGCGTCGGAATCGATGAGATCATACGCCGGGACCGTATCATCCTGAGCGATAACGAAATAGCCGTCGGCGGGAATCGCATAGCCTGTCAGCTCAATGACCTGATAATCCACTCCGCCATTCCCGTTGACTCCCACCAGACGATACCCGTCAAGAGAAATACCGCCCGGAAAATACAACTCCACGAAACAACCCGAATCGGTGCCGGGGCTGTTAACGAACACTTCGTTGATCTTAATGGCATCCACCGGTGGCGGTGTCGGCGTCGGACCGGTGGGTGTCGCTGTCGGGAACGGGGTTTCCGTTGGAGACGGTGTCGGATC
>JAFGMN010000249.1 GCA_016927515.1 candidate division CSSED10-310 bacterium
CAGGCTGTTGGCACGACGGACGACGTGAGAGCGGACGGTTGTGCCGGGCATGCGGCAGGATTGGACGATCAGGGATCGCAGGCGTTGGGCGGATCGAGCCTCTGCTTGCACAGATGCCATGTTTTCGCGGATTTGGCGGAGTTCCTGGTTCAACCGGTCGTTTTCTTGGCGAAGATTGAGGAGGAAGATATAATTATTCCAGATTCCGCAGCCGTAGTCGAAGGTCCAGTTGATGGATGCATAGAGGGGTGTAAGGAGGTTCAGAACGGTAGCTTCAATCCGGTTGGCAACCAGGCCGCCCTGAAGATTCGATGTCATGACGGCGAGGGACACCAACGAACAGGCAACATATATCAACCATGGCCTGTGTTGGGCGTTGATCAATTTCATCCGGTATCCTGTGCGGTTATCGTACCGACACCTTCTGGAGCAGATCGATTTCGTCGAGCATTTTGCCTGTTCCCATGCAGACACATGTGAGCGGATTATCGGCAAGGGTGACAGGCAAACCGGTTTCCTCACGCAGACGAACATCCAGTTTTTTCAATGCAGCACAACCGCCGGACAATACAATTCCTTTGTCGACGATGTCTGCCGACAATTCCGGCGGCGTTCGCTCCAGTGCCGTCCGAACCACATCAACGATGGCCTGGACAGATTCCTTCAACGCTTCCCGAATTTCTTCGGAACGGATCACAATGGTTTTCGGAACTCCGTTTACCAGGTCACGTCCCTTGATTTCCATCGTCAACTCTTCATCCAGAGCCGATGCGGAGCCGATCGTAATCTTGATACTTTCTGCCGTTCGTTCGCCGATCAACAGGCTATACTTCCGTTGAATGAACCGGACGACAGCCGCATCCATCTCATCGCCACCGACCCGCAGCGATCGAGAATATACAATACCAGCCAGTGAGATCACGGCGACTTCCGTTGTGCCTCCGCCAATATCGACGATCATGTTACCCGAAGGTTCCGTGACCGGCAGCCCTGCACCGATGGCTGCTGCCATGGGTTCTTCAACGAGGAACACTTCGCTGGCCCGGGCCTGAAGGGCGGAGTCTCGAACCGCTTTTTTCTCAACGGGAGTAATTCCCGAAGGAACACAGATAATGATGCGAGGTCTGAGGAATATTCGCCGGTTATGGGCCTGCCGGATAAAGTACCTCAGCATGGATTCCGTAACTTCAAAATCTGCGATCACGCCGTCTTTCATAGGTTTGATGGCGATAATGTTGCCGGGAGTGCGTCCCAGCATTTCTTTGGCTCGTTTCCCGACCGCCAGGACAGTTCGTCGTTCCTTGTGAATGGCTACGATTGATGGTTCATTGATGACGATACCCTTGTTTTTCACATAGACAAGGGTATTGGCGGTTCCAAGATCAATGGCCAGATCGTTGGAAAATCTCGATAGGATTGACATATGAGAAACCTCACGCGCTGTTTGTGCGCAGATACGAATGAGACAACAAGATATTGCGGAACCATCGGTACCCTGAACAAGTAAAAGCTAATGAGAAAGCAAAAGCAAGTCAAGGAAAAATCAGGGATTTCGCCGATAATGGCGGGGATCGATATCGAGTCGCTTGAGTTTTAGCTGAAGGCCTTTGCGCGAGAGACCCAGAAGCTTGGCTGCATGGGTGATATTACCGCCGGTCCGGACCAGGGCATCCTCCAGCAATCCCTGTTCCACCCGATCGGTTTCGGTTTGTACGATATCGCGGAACGTTCCGGCCGATGGGGTGGCGAGAGAGTTCATCTCTGTTCTGTTCTCCTGATCATCATGGGAATCGGAACCAGTCGTCAAATTTAAATCCGATCGATCCAAACATCGGTTTTGACAGAGAAGAACGGCCCGCTCAATCACGTTTTCGAGTTCCCGAATGTTACCATTCCACCGATGGGTCATCAATTCCTTCATCGCATCGTCTGCGATTGTTTCGACAGATCGGTTCAACCGGCGGTTCATGCGATCGATAAAAAAACGCACAAGTGGCGGTATGTCTTCCGGGCGGTTGCGGAGGGGCGGCAGATGGATTGGAACGACATTCAACCGGTAATAGAGATCGCTTCGAAACCGGCCCCTTGCCACCTCTGCCGCTAGATCGAGGTTCGTTGCAGCAATCAACCGAACATCCACTTCAAGCGTCCGGATGCCCCCCACCCTCTCAAACCGCCTCTCCTGAATAGCACGCAGTAACTTGACCTGGATCTCCGGAGAAATTTCACTGATTTCATCCAAAAACAGCGTTCCACCATTCGCCAGTTCAAACCGCCCGGGCTTCGACATGACAGCTCCCGTGAATGCTCCCCGCTCATGCCCGAAAAACTCGCTTTCAAGCAGTGTTTCCGGGATCGCTGCACAATTGACCGAAATAAATGGTTTCCTTCTGCGCGATGATTTTCCGTGAATCATACCAGCAATCAGTTCTTTGCCTGTTCCACTTTCACCAGTAATCAGGATTGTGCTCGGGCTGTCGGCAACACGATCAACCAATGACAGAACCCGGCGCATGGACTCGCTGGAGGCAATGATTCCACCGGCATGCAGCGTATCAGTAGGCAATCCGGGAAGGAGGTCCGTTATGTCGGATCCATGCCGGTCCCCCGGATCTCCCCGATACGATCGCTGGTTGACGGAATATCGGGCACCCGCCTTGTCCAGCGACTGGCGGATTTCAGCGATATCAAACGGCTTCGTGACATAGTCAAAAGCACCCAGCTTCATGGCTTCCACCGCCGTTTCAACAGTTCCATGAGCCGTTAGCATGATCAACGGGATGTCGGGGAAGCGGGTTACGCATTCTCTGAGTAGTGTCATTCCATCGATCCCTGGCATTTTCAGATCGGTCAACACGATCTGTACCGGGTACCGCTGCAATATATCCAAGGCCGCAGCGCCATTTTCAGCGGTCAGGGTACCGTATCCTTCTCTCTTCAGTGTAACCTCGAGAATTCGCCGCATATTGGCTTCATCATCGACGATGAGAACAGTGGTCTGAGGTTTCATTTGTGGCTACTGCATGGGAGATCAATACGAAACATCGCCCATTTGCCTTCCTCGGATTCCGCTCGGATACGGCCACCGTGCAACTTGAGAATTCGCCAAACTGTATACAAACCGACTCCGGTTCCTTTCCGACGAAGCAATTCCGGGGTTTGAACCCGGGAAAACTTCCTGAATAGCTTCGGCATCTCCGAAGCGGGAATACCGGGTCCCTCATTTTTCACGGTCAACTGCATTCCTTCGGGCACCGCTTGAACCACGACCTCTATCCGTCCCCCATTGTTACCGTACTTTATCGCGTTACTCAGCAGATTGACGACGACAATCCGCAACAGATTGAGGTCGCCGTTGATGATCACCGGTGAATCCGGTGGGTTCAGATGCAGTACCTGATTGTTTTCCTGCAGCAATGATTGATGCATATCCGCTGCGTACTCGACGATATCCGGGAAAAAATCAATCGCAGCGATTGCGCGGAGGGTCAACTCTCCACCTTCAATTCGGGCCAGATCCAGATAGTCCCGAACCATGCCGAGCAGATAATCTCCCCGCTCGACGATCCGCTTGATGCGCTGAGTCACACGCGGGTTGATTTCACCCAAGTAGCCATCCAGCATCATCCTGCAGTCCATGATGATTGTCGACAAAGGGCTTTTGATTTCATGGCTGACAAATCCCAACATCTCCGTGTAGTTATTCATCGCCGTTTTCAATTGCTCGATCCGGTATGCTTTTTCGACGATCTGGCTCAGCCGGTCAGCCAGTACGAGGTTCGTATGAACATGTTGCATTTGATAGGCTTTCGGTTGCCGGGAACTGCGAAAGAGCAAGCCGACGATACGGTCATCGACCATTAATGGGGAAGTCATATTCGATCGGACCCCTTCTTCGAGCAAGATGCGTGTGGATCGACTTTGCGGAAATTTTTTTGCATATAGTTCGAGGTCCTCGATGATCCGTGTTTTCCCCGATTTCAGGATATACTCGAGCGAACTGCCCTGCAGATCTTCTGAATACCCGCTTTTCAGCAGCAGCGGTTGGTATTCGGAAGCGGCGGTATAGGCTGTGACCCGTTCGTTGTTGTCGGTCAGGAAAGCCAGACCGATCCGATCGCAGGTGAACAGATCCCGTGTTTCGGTAAAAACAACATGGATGATGGTTTCGAGTGATTCGCCGCTGGATCCGATCGCATGATTGATCCGATCGAGAGTGGGTTGCGCTGGGGATGGTTCCAGCCGGGAATCCGGTTCAGTATGGCGGGGGTGAGCAAAGATGATGTTGGGATCATTCCTATATTGATCGGGGATCGGCAACGTGGGCATCGTATCACCTCCCAAAAAAAAGCGGCCGCCGCTTCATTATAGAACGGCGACCGCTGTTCGATCAAAGGCTGTGATACACCTTGTTACAGGATATATTTCCCTCTGACAGTGTAGTGGGTATGGAGAAGTTTATGCGCCAGTTTTCCGCAGGGGCCGTCTGTCAGGTAGTTCGTGTAGACATCCAGTATGGCTGGATTAAGGTGAGACTTGCGGACATCGTATGCTTCGTCTTCGCTGTAGATTGCCCGGGCTCGGGCGGCCCGGATTTCAGGTGATGTCGGGATCGGTTGTCCACCGCCTCCGAGACATCCGCCGGGGCAGGCCATGAATTCGATGAAATGACACTGGCTAAACGGCCCACCGGCTTTGATGTCTTCCATCACTTTCTTGGCGTTTGCTGTTCCGTGACAAACGCCGACTTTCAACGTGACCCCCTTGATCCAATCCCAATTGGGAACCAGATGCTTGATCAGATCGGGAACCGGGCCGACTTTATCAATCGTCAATTCAGCCAGCTTCGTGCCTTCGAAGCCACGGACTGGTTCAATGCGGGCTTTTTCAAAAATATTTTCGACGGCTTCCCCGGTGATCAATTCAATTAGGCAGCGCAGTGCGGATTCCATGACACCGCCGGTTGCGCCGAAGATGACGCCGGATCCCGTCGCGGTGCCGAACGGATCGTCGAAGTCG
>JAFGMN010000250.1 GCA_016927515.1 candidate division CSSED10-310 bacterium
CGTTGAACTGCATGTAATCGTAATTCACAGTCCAGTTTTCCCAATCGATTACATTAAACGCCTCGGCAATCACTTCCAGTTCGATATCGTTAATGATGAACGAATTGCTGAGCCGCAGATCAAGGTTTTTATACGCTGGATTGCGTTCCGAATTCCTGCCGAGATACACCCATTCTCCTGATTCTTCATCATAGTATGCCGGTCGATCGTTCCGGGATAAGCCGTCTCTGTTTCTATCGCCGCTCGTTTCAGGAGTCCATGGTTTTCCGCTTTGCCAGATAAAAATAGCGCTGACGTCGAAGCTATACCAATCGGGAAGATCGAGTAAATCGTCGAATTCATACAACCCACTGATGACGAATTTGTGCCGAACATCGAAATCGGCATATCCCCATTCCCGGTCGAGATCGTAAACATCTTCCGGCCAGTCATACCCATCGATTTCCGTGCTGTTGTTTGCCGAGACGTGATCGAAACTTTGCGACCACGTGTAGGAGGCCATAAACTGGTAGTTGTTACTGAAGCGTTTGTTGAACTTCACATTGATCGCATAGTATTCGGCTTCAGCATCATCGGTAAACTGAACGATTTTCCGGAAATCGAGGTTGCGGCGGACCCGGCTGTATATGAAGCGCCCTGAACTTTCATCGTACTCGGGCATATCGAGATTGATGTCGAATTTTCGTTCGAGGTGGGTTGTTTTGGAGTAAATTCCTTCGATTCCAATGGAGAAATCCTCGAGAACTTCCTGCTCGATTCCAACACTGTACCGGTTCGTCTCCGGATGTTCGAAATCTGGCGCGAATACATAAATATCAGGTGTTGCAGCATCGCCGGTTGGAATCTCCGGAATTCGGTTCGGGTATTCCGGAAAGTTCGAATCGTACGGACTCATGGACATCGTCACGATGCGATATCCGTTGTTGGCCATGGCCTGAGCCAGCAGAATACTCGAGATACGATTGTAGAAAACACCCCATCCGGCTCGGATGACTGTTTTCTGACTGTCGAACGGCGTCCAGGCGATGCCGATGCGAGGACCCCAGTTATTCGTATCGTCAGGTACGATCGTTGTCGGATTGTACCGATCAGCTTCATCATCGGACCACCACGGCAGAATGTTCGCTTCCGGATTATAGAAGTTAAAATCGGGATTTTTCTGATAATCATACCGGATCCCATAATTGATGGTCAGTTTCTCCGAAGGTTGCCAGTTGTCCTGAATGAAGAATGCATAATCTGTCGTATCGAGTGGAACTCTCCCGTTGTTACCGGATCGGTCCCAAGCCTGAGTATAGGATGATGGGGAGTGAGGAAAATCGGCTATGCTATCGAATTGGTATGAACCACCGCCATATCGCAGGAACGTGTTATCAATGTCCAGCCAGTTGATATCGAAACCGGTCTTGATTTCATGCTCGTCTGTCATCCAGGTTAAAGTATCAGCCAGTTGGATTCGGTTTTCGTCCACGTGTGACGGCAGATATGTCCTTTGACCAAATTCAAAGTACGGATCGGCAATCCGTGTATAGGGGTATGTTTCGTCGTTTGGAGTCCGCGGTCGTTCTTCGCGTGCCATTTGAAACCGCACTTCATTGAACATATTCTCCGACAACAGCGATGTCAGAGAAGCGACAAAACTGCTGGCATATGTTCGTTCGTATCCATTGTACTGTTCGATACCGGAAACAACCGTTCCACTCTCGGAAAGATAACGGGAATAGTTATGCCGAATCGTGAGATGATGATTCGGAGTGATGATCCAGTCGATTTTCGACAGGAGGACATTGGCATCATGCGTCTGCAGGTAATCGTAATCCCACCGCTCGAAATCGTACACGGCGGCGACATCCGGATATTCATTGTACCAGCTGCTTCCGCCGGATGTCCCTTCCCGGGTATAGTAATCATTGAATGAAGGGAAAATGGGCCGGTCCTTGAGCTGCCCATCGTAAGCCAGGAAGAAAAAGAGCTTGTCTTCCAGGATCGGACCGCCAAGAGTTCCTCCGAACTGGCTCTGCTCGAATTCTTCAAACTCGTTCCCCAATGCGTTTTCCTCGACCAGATCCTGGTTTTTGAAATAAAAGAACGCGCTACCTTCATATCGATTGGTCCCGGATTTGGTCACCGCATTGATGATGCCACCCGTGGCTTTGCCGTATTCCGGGGAATAGGCATTATTCAAAACTTCGAATTCCTTGACCGCTTCCTGACTGAATGTATACGGTGGGCGTGTCCCCCCCCGTTCTTCACCAAAAAAAGCCGAGTTGTTGTCAGCACCGTCCATCATCAGGTTGTTGGCGTTTCCTCTCTGACCGGCAACCTGAACATGGTAGTCATCGAAAATCGTTCCTGCTGTCAGAAGCACATGATCCTCAAAGTTGCGCCCATTCAGTGGCAACGATTCGATGGCCTTTTGATTCACCGTGGCTCCCGTATTGACATTGTTTGTTTCGACAATTGGGGCGTCCGCAGTGACAACAATCCTCTCTTCGAACATGATCGGCTTCAACTCGATGTTCATTGTCACAACTGAACCGACGGTCAGCACGATGCCTTCCTGCTGAAACACCGCCAGTCCTTCCTTGACCGCCGTTACCTGGTAGAGACCCAGGGGTAACAACCGTGCCCGATACCGCCCGTCCTCCCGGGAGGTAATCGTCTGATAATACCCGGTTTCCAGGTTCAACAACGTGATTTCAGCATCCACAACGGGACTGCCATCCTGAGTCTTAACAAATCCCTGGATACTCCCCTTGACATCGGCTGCCTGAACACCCGTCGCCATCGAAACAACCAGGATCATCAGGCACATCAACCAACCGATTCGATTTCCACTTCGTTCCTTCATAGATCCTCCTTCACGATTCCTGAAATCCTCTCATTATGCACGTGACTGTTAATAGCCGGAAGCACGCATGGAGTCAACTGCGAAACCACGGGATATCGAATTCTCATATTACGAAAATGCAAGGATCCGGTGATTAATTCATTATCCCGGAAAATCAAAAAAATACCCCGACGCATCCGCCGGGGTATTCGATTCAGCTCAGCTTACGGTAATCCCGATTATTCGTAGCAGAACGGAAGCATCTCCACTTCACCTGTCAGATCCCACGTACCGGGAAACAACATCACTCCCCAAAAAAACAGACCGTCATTGAGTGATCCGACACCGCTGGGCCACGTGAAGGCAGGAAGAATGTTCTCATAGATTGTTTCACCGTCGCGAATGGTGACTGCGATATGGTTCAATTCGGGGCCGAAGGATGGAGCAAAGAACCAGCTGTCAAACACCTGCAAAGCAAGGTAAAGATCGACGCTGCGCTCACCATCGCACAGGTTCTGCATGGTCCAGGTGGCATGGAACGAATCCCCACCATGAAAGCAAGCGCCTGGCGTATGACTCTGAAATTCCAAAAGAAGGCTGGGTGCACAAGCAGCGCCGGTAGGAGTCGGGGTTGGGGTTCCCGCACCGCCCGTGGGAGTCGGGGTTGGGGTTGGGGTTGATGAGCCGCCACAAGTCCAGTCATTTTCGTCGCGGGGCCGGATTTTGAACTCGCCGAAATGGAAATCGTCGTGCCCGATCAGGCAATCATAAACAAAGCCGATCGAAGGTGCTGGGTCGATGCTTCGGAGAAGCAGCGTGGCTTCACCGGAACCATCGTCGATGGCAATGCTGCCGTACTGGTCTGGCTCGGACATGACCTGGACATTCCGGCACATGATGATGCAGTTTTCCAGCGCTTCCGAATTGCGGAACTCACCGGTCGTCGTTTCGATCGGCGGAGGCACAGAGCCCCATTCATCCCGGGCGAACGGCGGAAACTCGGTTTCGTCCACGCAGTTCAACTCGGTTTTATCGTAATATTCCTCGACGATCCCAACGGCTTCGCATATCTGTCCTCGTTCAGCAACCAATCGTTGTTCCTGGCCATCATAAACGAAAATAGCAGCCCATTCACCGCCACCAGGATCGCAGCATACTGTCGCAGAATAGCCATACCGCGGCGTCTCCACCGTGCAGATACCCACGAAACGAACACGGTCACCTTCAGTGACGCCTTCATATCGTTCCATCTGATATGCCGTCACCGTCGGCGGTTCATCAGCGGAAACCAGGCCATTCCAAAGAAAGGTCATCATCGAACATACCATGAGAAACTTCACTAATTTCATCTTCACTCCTTTGGGGTCCCGAAACCCAATGCTATTTGGATTATTAACGTGACAATCACCTCAACACGCCATCTCACACTTTCCTTAAACCGAATTCGACGATGAAAGTCAAGATGCAACAAACCCACCGAATTTCCAGATCCCAGATCGATTGGACACCAATCCGATTGCCATTCCACATCGCTTCCGGAACTTCGGCTACGCCACTTCCGGTTCACATCCGAATCATCTTCACGAAAAACTGACACGGCATATTCCAGTTATCCTTTACTCGAGTTGATCCGCCACTTAAGATAGAAGGTGGTGCAGGAGGTGACTTATGAATCGTATTCCGTTTTCTTTATTCGCCTTTGGACTGATCATCACGACGACGTGGTTCGATCATCCGCTCTTCGCTGCTCGCTGGGTATTCGATGCCAGCAGTCTTCCCATGGCCGGCGATAATGCCGATTGGGTGGTGGACGCTCCCGAAGCTACCGGAAATCAGTCTCTCCCCGACCGGTATCCTTCACCTGATCCGTGTGATGTCGGCGCTACAACACCGGAAGACTTTTGGCATGGAGCCTACTCGGCATGGGGAATCGAACTCGTCAAATCAGGTCACTGGGTTGAAACAATCCCCCGCAACGCCGCCATCACATACGGGGATTGCTCCAATAGCCAGGATCTCAGTTTTTTCGATGTCTTCGTTATTCCCGAGCCCCAGGTGTATTTTACTGCCGAGGAAACCGCCGCCATCATCAATTTCGTGTTCGACGGCGGCAGTCTGTTTCTGATCGGAAACCATTGCGGTTCCGACCGGAACAATAACGGCGAAGATTCCGCCATGATCTACGGTGAAATGGATACAGCAGGGCATTTCGGTATTGAATTCGAAACCTATCCCGGCTGCACCGACAACGAACCTCCACCGGAATGCGACGCCTGTTCATGGAACGATGTGCGCAACACCAATTTTGTGAATGACCCTTCGGATCCCTTCCTGTATGGTCCGGCTGGAACCGTGGAAGCCATCAAGTTCAATGAAGCAACCAGCCTGATTCTCCATCCCGAAAACAATCCCTCCGTTCAGGGACACGCATGGCGAGATGAAAGCGCACAAGGCACGATCGACGTGACGTTGGCCTCCGCCCTGTTCGGTGACGGACGCGTCGTTGCCATCGGTGACAGTGCACCGGCTGATGACGGCACTGGCGATGAAGATGATTTTCTTCATAATAGCTGGGATTATCCGACCTCCGAAAACAACATCCTATTCGTCAATATTAGTCACTGGTTATCTCATCCCGAAACGACACCGCTTCCCACACGCACGCCATGCCCGAACCATACCCCCTGGCCCAAGTGTAATGGGACCGCAACGCCAGGACCGACACAATTCACACCGACACCCACGCCAACCGGAAACCATCATGGTCCCGCCGTCGATATCTCAACCAATCAATTCGTTTATCGGGCCGGCGACACGTTTGTTCTGACCGAAGTCATCAGCAATTCCGGCGCAGGGCGGACAGTGGACTATTATCTCGCCCTGGAAGTATCCGGGTTATTTTTCTTTGCTCCCGGATGGAGCCAAAATGTGGAGTACGAGAGCCTGTATATCGCTCCGGGGTACGAAAGCGAGCGCACGATCTTTCAGTTCACCTGGCCGGAGGCGGGAAACATCAATGGAATGCGCTTCTGGGCCTTGTTTTTAGATCCGGTTACCCAAACAATAATTGGGGATTACGATTTGGCGGAATTCAGCTGCGCCTAATCCTGCCGAGCGGCATTGCGAATGACCGGTAGAATACTCCGCAGATCCGTTCCGTCAACCACGACGTCAGCCACACGCGCCAACAGATCGCTTTTACAGTTGAATGCGATGGATAGACCCGCCAGTTCCGCTACGCTGACATCGTTGAAATGATCACCGATAAAAACCGTATCGGTCAAAGCAAATCCCGTCCGCCGCGCCATCTCCCGCAATCCATCCGCCTTATGATCGATATCGTACGATGTCGCCCTCACCCCCATGAGTACATCCTGCTCATTGAAAATCAGGTGGTTGAGAAAAACATGCCGGAAAAGGGTTTTCCAGTCTGGAAACGCTCGATCAAGGGCAATATCGAGAGACCCGGATATGATACCGAGTACATGGCCGGCGTCATGGAGTGCATTTAGCGCGTCATTAGCGCCGCACATTGGGCGCAACGGAGTCAAGTATTGCATTAGATCCCGCCGTGTCACTCCCTTTCTGCGCCACATGTCTACATCATGTTGTGCCCACTCTGCATAGGTGATTTCTTTGTTCCAGAAAGCCTTTTCCCATGCCCGGCGTTCCTCCGGATCGGTCGCGATAGCATCATGCAGAGTCTGCCAGATAAAAACCGTATCGTCGATCAGAGTCCCATCCACATCAAAACAGATTAACAACTGGCGCATCAGTCCCTCTCCTTCCCTTACCTGTCCTTACCTGTCCGGCACGCTCTCGATGAATTGTAATCGGGTACACCAATCCCTTCAAGCGCCGCACACCCTGCAACCGCCATTCGATGGATGGAACAGGTTAACGCTCATGTGATATAATTGACGCCAATGGAATTGATCTTTAATATGCGTTTGCTATGAAGTAGCAGGGAGTTGCATTAGTGGTCAGAAAAAACATCGGCAACTGGAAGAAACGCTTTATACCAATCATCACGCCGGAGAGTTGGTCAAATCACTCGGAGCGGGAATTGTTTATCAAGCAAATGCTTGGGCGGCGGCGGTTTCCGAAAAAAGAACTTCTTGAAGTTCTCGACAATTCCTACATGATCGCAAATCGGGAAAAACGTCTCGAAATCATTGATACTGTTGGTATTTTATTTCAGAACTCTGGTGATCCCGAGCTACCCCGTGATTTGTTGGAGTTTTACAAGACAACGGATGATCGAGAAGTCAAAAAATGGATTCTCCGGATTCTCCCGAAGATCGGCACCGACCGATTGATACCGGATATCATTGCATTGTATCGGCATCCGAACAAAGTGTTTCGGCAGGCTGCGCATCACTTGCTTGAGCATTTTGATGCGGACCAGGTGGTTAACTGCCTGGCTGATGAGCTGACAAAAGGAGTCTGGGCCACGCGGACAGAGCCGTTGTTGTTTCTCAATGAAGTAGCACCGGATAAAATTCTTGATCCATGCCGTCACACGCTGATGACCGGGAGCGAAGAAGACCGGATGACGGCCATTGAATTGTTGTCCGAATTGCGCACGCGGGATGCCATGCTTCTGTTGGCTGATGCAATCGGAGACAGTGTCACCGACGTTCGGCTGGCCATCGCATCGGTTGTCGGTCGCATCCCCGGGGACATTTCCGTTGATATCCTGTTGGAACTGACAGAGGATCATAAGTCTGCGGTGGTCGTCAAAGCATTGGAGGGTCTTCGTCGGCTTGCAGACGAACGGGCGATCCCCAGAGCTGTTGAGTGCGTCCGGCACGAGGATTCGCTGATCCGGGCGCAGAGCCTATCCACATTGGGTGAGATTGGTTCGGCTGAACATGTTGATCTATTGATCGAAGGCATCAAGGACACAGAAATCCATATCCGTCAATCCGCTCTCAAAGCACTGATTCTACTCAGCCGAAATGAAGGAATTGATATTACACGTCTCATTGTCAGTCTCATGGCAGACAGTGATGTGAACGTTCGACGTGCTGGTGCTCAACTCCTCGGAGAGGTCGAAACGCCGATCGTTGTCGGTCGGATTCTCGATTATTTACAGGATCCCGACTGGTGGGTCCGGGAAATGGTTGCCAATTCGCTGGCGCGCGTACGGGATGAGAAAGCGTTTCCAGCCGTCGTCGATCTGCTGAAGCATCCCGATGCATCTCTACGGCGGTATGCCATCGATATCCTCATCGGGATGGGAGTGAAAAAAGCAGCGCCGCACATAGTGAGTTTACTGAAGGATCCCGATGGATGGGTTCGCGAACGCGCGGTGTATGCCCTTGGGAAATTGGGTTCCGAGGAGATGATCGATATTCTTGCTCGGCTCTTGGATATTCCACGGTTAACGCGTGTCGCAGCCACAGCGATGGGCGAAATCGGTCATTCACGGGCAATCGCTCCGCTGCTCGCCCACCTCGAGCACGCGGATGTCGAATCCAGCTTGGCTATTCTCAACTCGTTGGAGCGGATCCGGACTGATGCAGCCACACAGGATCTCGAAAAGTACCTTCACCATCCCAACAGGGATATTCGGAATAAAACAAAAGAAGTTTTAACCCGCCTGAAACTCGATCGCCATCATCCGGATAAGACTGCCGATACCAGGCGGGGTCTCCAGACTATTTCGATCCTGGATTCAATGTTGCTGGAAATGCGTCGACAAGGCGCAAGCAACTTGTTTCTCGTCAGCGATCAACCTGCCATCGCTCGACTGGATACCGACCTTATCACAATCAGCTCCGAACACCTCTCCGAAGATCATATCCTTTCAATGATCGCCTCCATTCTGACTCGAGAACAGGACCAGCGGTTTCATGCGACCGGATGCCTCGATTTCTCCCATGAAATCCCCACTGGCGGCCGGTTTCGTGGAAACCTGAGCCGGCACGCCGCGGGTCTCAATCTGGTTTTCCGGGCCCTGCCCGATCAGATTCCCGTGCTCGAAGACTTGGATTTACCGATCCCCGTCAACTCCTTGGCCGATTGCACGGAAGGTCTCGTTCTGATCACCGGTCCCGAAGGAAGCGGAAAAACAACGACTATCGCCGCGTTGATCAACCGGATCAACGAAACGCGGGGCGGTCATATCATTACCATCGAAGAACCCATCGAGTTTATCCATACCCGGAAAAATTGCCTGATTACCCAGCGCGAAATCGGACGGCATACCACCGGGTTCGTCCGGGCATTACGCACGGCAGTTCTCGAGGATCCCGACGTCATCTATATCAGTGATCTCCATGACCCCGACACCATCGCTACAGCGCTTGACATTGCCGAAGCGGGGCATTTCGTTCTGGCTGTCATGGATTCGATCTCAACCACCGAAACCATCGATCAGCTTATCGCGGCTTTTCCGTCTTCCCGGCATGATATGGTCCGCACACTCCTGTCGGAATCCCTGAAAGCCATTGTCTCTCAACGACTGGCTCCCCGACTGGATGGAAAAGGTAATACCGTCGCCACGGAGATCCTGGTGAATACTCCCTCGATAGCAGATCTGATCCGCAATAACCGGTTGTTTCAAATCCCGGCAGTCATTACTTCGAGCAATCGCCATGGCATGATGTCGCTGGACCAATCGCTCATCGACCGTGTCCGGGAAGAAATCATTTCCAATGAAACAGCATTCGCACGCGCATTAGACAAAAATCGCTTCGAGCAATACCTCATGGAATTGGGAGAATACTGATGGCCCGGATCGATGCGTTTTTACGTTTGATGATCGAGCAGAAAGCATCGGACCTTCACCTGGTAACAGGAGGCGAACCGACATTACGGGTGTTCGGAGAATTACTCCCTATTCAATATCGTCGCATCACGACTGATGAATGCCTGAATCTCGTATTCGAAATACTACCGGAATACCTCACCGCCGAATTCGATGAACATATGGATATCAGTTTCGCCTATCAACTCGAATCGCTCGCACGGTTCAGGGTCTGCCTTTTTCGGCACAGCAGCGGTGTTGGAGCGACGTTTCATCTGATACCGATGCAGATACCGTCGTTCACGGAATTGAATCTCCCGCCGCAATTAATGCAATTCACGGAATTGCGCCATGGACTTGTCCTGGTCACCGGGTCGGCGGGGAGCGGTCTTTCGACGTCCCTGGCCTGCTTGATCGAAACGATCAATCGGAATTCAAGTCGACACATTCTCACGATTGAAAATCCCATCGAGTTTGTGTTCTCAGGAAAAAAATCCCTGATTTCTCAGCGGGAAATCGGTGTTCATGCACCGGATGCTCTGACCGCCCTACGCCATGCAGTTAGAGGTTCCGCCGATGTCATTCTCATCAGCGAACAAATGCAGCCAGAAACCATCGCCCGGGCTCTGACTATCGCTGGCACCGGAACACTCGTTTTCGCTGCAATGCGCTCATCTTCCACAGTCTCCGCCATTCCACGGCTGGTTGATGTTTTCTCGCCCCGGCAACGGCCTCATATCCGAAGCTTGTTATCTGTCGCTTTGAAGGGCATCGTCTCCCAGTTTTTAGTGCAGCGACGTGGAGCCCGGGGGCGCTTACCCGTTATTGAAATCCTGGCCGGGTCCACTGAGTTATCCCATCTGATTCGAGAAGGGAAAACGCATCAGCTGGATTCATATTTGGAAAACGCCGATCCCGGGCGCAATGTTTCCAGGGATAATTGCCTGGAAAAACTTCTGAAGCAGGAGTTGATCTCTATTGAAACAGCGCTGGCAGTCGCGAAGGTTCCAAGCCGATTTCATACTGCAGCGGTATAAGGAGAACACCGGATGATGAACGAAGACCATCGTCAGGAAAAACCTCGATTCGATTTGGACGATTTGATTAGAAGCTACCGGGAATCCGATGGAGTGGATTCAGGTGAACGAAACACCGATATCCTGTCGCAGCTCGACGACGACGTATCTGCGTTTATTATGCAACACTATGACCAGGTGTTGATTCTCGAGCGAAACGATGTGGTGGGAGAAGCGGTTTTTCGTCTTCTCCGAGCGGAAGGATACAACGTCGAATGGGCGAAAGATCGCGATACCGCGTTGGAGAAAATTCGGGAGGAAGAAATATCGACGGTTCTCGTCAGCGAGGGATTCGGTGCCGATGCGTTGTTTATCCGTGATCAGATCGAAAAACTGGGATTGCATCTCAATGTCCGATCAATCAAAGATTTCGGTACATCCATTCTCGGACACGAAGAGACCGAAGTGATGAAAAAAATTCGCCATGCATTCCATCACATGACGGATTTTTTAATGCGGTTCCTGGAATCGTTTCATCCACCCATGGCCGGTCATGCCCGGGAAGTGGCAAAACTTGCCCGGGAAGTGGCCATCCGCATGGAATTACTCCCCGATATCGTCGATGGGATTACGATTACCGCCTACTTTCATGAACTTCCCGAACTCCTCGAACGCTACAAACCGTTCTGGAAAAAATCCGAAGATATTTTCGGTGATCTCGACCTGGCACTTATGGAATGGTCCGTGAAGGATTTGACGCAGGCGATGCAGTATCCGTTTCCCATTGAAGAAACGTTGAATCACATGCAGGAACGGTATGACGGAAAAGGATATCCCGACGGTTTGGAAGGAGACGCCATTCCGATTGGATCGCGGATCATCGCGCCGATCGATATTTTTATGACGATGACGTCATCCAGCGCTAGCGGACCCAGCATGTCTCGTGGAGAAGCGTTGGATCAATTGATAATGGATAGCGGATCGGCTTTTGATCCAATCGTCGTGGAAATCCTGGTTGGTATTCTGAAAAAGGAATTGACGGAAGGAGAAACCACGGAGTATCGCGAATCGCTGTTGATCGTCGATACGCTGGGCGATGACGATCTTCAAAAAATCCAGTTGCGCGAAGAAGGCTACGTCGTCTCCTCCGCCGCAACACTCAATGAAGCCATTGACCGTCTCGTCAAAGAAGAACCATTCATGATCATCAGTGACATTGATCTGTCGGCTGGGGACGGATATGAACTGCTGCAATACGTCCGGAACAAATCGAACCGACCGGATATGCCGTTTGTGTTCATGTCCGCCCGCAACGATCCGAGCTTCATTGCCAAGGCATACCGGGCGGGAGCGGACGATTATATTCCTCGACCCTGCGTGAAAGACATGCTGCTGGCTCGGATCGCCCGGATCATTGCCCGGGCCAAGGGTCAGCGCTCGGCGATGGCAGAACGCAAAGGAGTGACTGGAAGTCTGAAAGATATGGGTATAATGGAAGTCATTCAGATTCTGGGAGCGGGCATGAGAAGCGCGATGATCACCATTGTGCAAGGCGCATCCGAAGCTCGAGTCGCCTTATCGGAAGGACGAATCGTCTTTGCCAAAACCGAAGAGAATGAAGGTGACGAGGCGTTCTACAGCCTGTTGGGCTGGGAGGAAGGCGAATTTAATATCCACATGAATGTCCAACCACCCAAAGAGAACATCACTCTGAAAAACGATATGCTCCTCCTGGAAGGCTTCCGTCGGATGGATGAAACCCGCCGGTAACGCGGTTGTATGAATTTGATTATCCTGGATAAATCGGAATTGGAAAACCAATTCTTTCCGTCCGCGGATCGTCGGTATCGTCATATTCGCCGCATTCTGAAATCCCAAGCCGGAGACCGTTTACGCGGGGGTGTTCTCAGCGGTCCCCGTGGAATCATTACAATCACCTCTATTGAACCGGATGCGATACACTACACCTTTGAAGCCGACACCGAACCGCTTGCACCACTGCCTGTTTACTTGCTTTGTGGACTCCCGCGTCCTCAACAAGTCAAGCGTATTTTGCGGGATGGAACCGCAATGGGTGTCTCGGCCATCTGGTTTCCCCATTCGGTCCTGGGAGAAAAAAGTTACTTTCACAGCCCGATCTGGGCCGACGATCACTGGATGGGCCTGGTGATAGATGGGCTCGAGCAGAGCGGTAACACCATCCCACCCGATATTCGCATCTTCGATGGACTTCAGACATCGCTCGCAGCTTTACCTCCAAATATCACGATCCTCACCCTCGATATTCCCGCCAGCACTCCGCCGCTTTTATCCCTGCTCGATACCGTGCCCGCAATGACACCCACCGCTCTCGTCATCGGATCTGAACGCGGATGGACCGATTCCGAGCGTTCATTTCTCCGGCAGGCCGGCAGTCGGTTCGGCCACCTCGGACCCCGAATTCTGAGGTCCGACACGGCATGCATCGCTGCCGTTTCCCTGGCCTCCGCCCGTCTGTATTCCTAACATTCCTAAGATTCCTCCGGCTTTCCCCTTTTCGCAAGCATCTGCTACACTTGTGAACAGGAGGAGATACCTATGAACGGGTTGTGCAGATACTTCATCGTCGTGATAGTAAGCGTCGCTGCATTGGTTGGATCCGGATTCCATCTTCACGCGGCGGACCTACTCGTTCCATCGCAGTATTCAACGATCCAGGAGGCCATTCAGGCTGCGGTCGCCGGCGACACCGTCTGGATTGCCGACGGTATATACTCCGGACCCGGGAACAGGAATATGGATTTCAGCGGGAAGGCCATCACCGTCCGCTCAGAAAACGGGCCGCTGACCTGCATGATCGATATCGATCAGAGCAATGCCCGTGGATTTATATTCAACGACGGCGAAACGACGGATTCAATCGTTCAGGGTGTGACGATCCGAAACGGTGATTTTCCGTTCAATAATGGGGGCGGCATCACTGCAATCAGTTCTTCACCAACCATTACCGAGTGCATTTTCGATTCCAATTCCGCGATGTTCGGCGGTGGCATTCATGTGGAATACAGCAATGCCGTGATTACGCACTGCCAGTTCCTAAACAATATCGCCGATGTCAGTTCTCCGTCCCTGGGCGCTGAAGGCGGGGGAGCCGATTGTTATGGCAGTGGAACCCCTCTCTTTTTTAACTGCCTGTTTATTGACAATTATGCGAAATCGTTTGGCGGCGGGCTGAGCACCGATCGTGCCGACCCATCGATCATCAATTGCACGTTTACAGGGAACCAGTGCGAAATTGGAGCCGGTGTCTGTGGACGCAGTGCCGACCCGGTCATCACGAACTGCATTATCTGGGGAAATCCAGTGGAAGAGGTTTTCCTGACACCCGGCAGTCCGGTCATCACGTTTACTTGCATCCAACTCACTTCTCCCTGGCCGGGCGACGGGAATATCATCCTCGACCCGCTGTTCGTCACCGGTCCTCTCGGGTCAGCATATCTCAGTGCAATCAGCACGGGACACCTAGCGGACAGCGCCTGTTTCGATGCCGGAAATCTACCCGCTTCCATCATCTGCGATGGCATTCCCCTCACCTGCCTCAGCGAGTTGACCACGATGATCGACCATACCCTGGACTCCGGAATCGCGGACATGGGATACCATTACCCAACCTCACCACCCATCTTGACTCCAACACCCACTGGAACAGGATCCCCCGCAACAGCCACTCCCACAGATACTCCCACAGATACTCCCACAGATACTCCCACAGATACTCCCACAGATTCTCCCACTAACACACCTCCTACCGGCACACCTCCTACCAACACACCCACCCCTACGTTGACAGCAACACCATCACCCACTCAGCCCCTCACTGCGACACCCACTCCAACATCAACTCCAACTCTCCATCCCACTCTGACACCCACATCAACTTCCTCCCCCACACCAACACCCACGTGGCAAACACCAACCCCCACACCGACCGTGCCTCCCACTTCAACTTCCTCCCCCACACCAACACCCACGTGGCAAACACCAACCCCCACACCGACCGTGCCTCCCACTTCAACTTCCTCTCCCACACCAATACCCACGCAGACACCAACGATTCCGGATCTCGGTGTCACCATCAATCTCTCGCAAACGTTGTTCCATCCGGGGGATACGTTCAACCTGTCCATCCAAGTGACCAATCCCGGGCCCGATGAATACCTGTTCCAACCGCTCGCCCTCGTTCTGGATGCATATGGCATCTTGTTATGGTATCCGGACTGGACAGAATTCTTTGCCTATGATCGCATCAACATCCGACCCGGGATTTGGGAAATTCCGGTGTTATCGTTCACGTGGCCATCCGTTGAAGGCAGTGCGAACGGCATTGTCATCTATGCTGCCCTTTTGACGCAGAATCTTGGGGCGATACTCGGTCACATGGATTCGGAATCATTTGGCTGGGCACCCTGAGCATCGACCAGTTGCGTGTCTTTCAGGTAGAAAACCAGATCTTCTCCGAACCGGTCGACAAAATCGAGATAAGGGGATTGCATGAACCGGAGTTCCATCATCAGACCTTCCGGTGAATGGAACGATTGATAGAGCGTATTGGATGCCGTGATAACGTCATTGAACACGAGCATGGGATTGTGGCTGGTGGAGAGGGTTCGAAACAAACCGAGCATTTCGTCTGTGAAGAACATTCTCGGATGAAGAATAACGAAGACAATACCGGCATTTTTCAACCGTCGGATGGCCGCCGGATGGGGAAGGTGTTTTATTGCGTCACTGATTTCCGGAAATCCGTCCGGAACATACCGGCTGTACCCGTTGGCGATGGGATGCCGATGCAGCGCAGCATACATCATATAGTCCGCTGAAAAAGCCCAGAGATCCGATCCGTAGAAGCTGGGGGCTTCCGCAATTGCCACCGAATCGGGAATCGTCGTCAGCCAATCATATACCGGCGGAATCCGGACCCTAACCGGCTCTACTTGAACCGTTGGATAGTTTTCAACCATCGTAAGGATAACCGCCAGAACCGCTATCGACTCCCCCAGTCTGCGCCATGTCAGTTTATGCGCAATGACCCACACAGCTCGACCGAAAAGCACGGATAGCGCAAACACAACCATCATGACGAAACGAGCGGGAACCCGCATACCTGATACGGCAGGCAACCGTGCCAGAAGATTCCAGGGAGTCCATGCATCCGGCAAGCCGGGAAAATGCGTGCCGAATGATAACGCAATTCCGGCGATCAGGCTGAGAATGTATCCCGGTACTTCCGGTCGACGACCCAGTCGATCGGGTTTTCCGCGGAAAAACAGTGTGATCAGAACCAATGCGGGAGCGATGAAGCCCATCCAGACAGTGGTTTCCGACCACATACGAAGCGAATGATTGTTCCAGGAATACACCGTATACGATGCAGGAGTGAGATAATCCGTCGGATGGGCCGAGTAATGAGGCCAGACATCAGGTGGAACTGATGGCCGCCCAATGTACGGCAGCGCAAACGGAATGATCATGACCAGAGCGATCACCGCTGCTAGAACCGCCAATGCAACGGGTTCACGTCTTCGGTACCGAATGGTCAACGTCAGCGTCAGGATCGTCATGATCAAACCATGATATACGGCGACATACCAACCCGTCAGTATCTGCAACACATGCGTCACAATAAGGCAGCATGTTGCCCATCCCCCGGGGCGCTTAAAAATAGTGTGCAAAAAAAACGCGCTCCACGGAATCCACGCCATGCTTGCAATCTGAATATGAGCGGCTGCATGCACAGACCGCGGAAGTGCAACGGTATAGAAAATGGCAGCCGCAACAGCCGGCGTCACGCGGTGAAATAGACTCAAACAAAGGAAATACATCCCCCATGCGCCGATGGCATACCCTGCAAAGAGGACAAAATGATACGTCAGGAATGGATTGTTGGTTATCAGATAGACAGGCAGTCCGATCAGCACTTCGGTGAAGAGGTGATCGGATCCAGTAATGCTGCCAGGGAAGGGATAGAATGCATTGCCGTTCCAGAGATTGGCGGGGGATGTCATGATGGTCCGCCACTGCCAGGTCATCGCCCAGAGGTTCAGACGAGCATCACCGGGAACGACGCCGTGAGCCCATTGGAGCACCGGTATGATCCTCATGAGGTATATTGGTGCCAGTCCAGTAAGGAAAACCAGAATCAAGCTGGTGCGATGCGAGTTACGGATAGAAGCGGTGTGGGTCATTGGGACATGATAGCAGGTCGGGACTTCGGTGCAAGCGGCTTGAAAGTTGGGTGGATTTGCCGGATGATAAACGGGGAAAGGATGTTTCAATGGAAAGAAATCTCAGGCATCGAAGGGAATATCTGATTGCCGTTTGGATTATGTGTATGATCGGCTACCGGATATGCCATGCAGGAAATCATCCCGTTCGTGTCATCAGTATGGCTCCAAATTTAACAGAAATAGTCTGCGCTCTAGACCAAATCGACCGTCTCGCCGGGGTGAGTACATTTGATACATGGCCGGCGGCCGTCCGAAAACTGCCGAAAATTGGAGGATATTTTAATCCGGATATGGAAACGCTCATTCGGTTGCAACCGGATTTGGTGCTTTTGGTTGAAGGACGCAATCGGATAGAGGATAAATTGAATGACCTCGGTATCCGGCATGAGATGTTCCGGAGCGAATCCCTGGCTGATTTTTATTCAGCTGTTACCCGTATTGGGGACATACTCGGAGTCCCCGAATCAGCTGCCGCACTGACAGTATCAGTCGAAACATCGCTGCGTGCATCCAAACTTCCGGAGGGGTACCACCCGAAAGTCATGATATGCATCGGAATGACACCCGGCACGCTGCAAAGCCTCTTTGTTGCTGGAAACGGAAGCTTCCATAGCGATATTCTGAAAGCGATCGGCTGTCGCCCCGTTTTCGATGAAATGAACCGGGCGTATTTTCCGGTCAGCAAAGAAGCGATCATCGCCGCAGCACCCGACATCATTTTGGATCTGGCTCCGGGAATCGACCCTGAATCCATTGCCGCCCGGCAGCGTATCGATACATGGAAACTGCTTTCCGGAATCCCCGCCGTAGACGAAGGCAAAGTGATACTCCTGACGCACGATTACCTGTCGATTCCGGGACCGAGAATCGGCACCGTTGCTTACATTTTTGCTTCGGAGATCATCCGACGGATTCCAGCTCATGTCCACTGATCCAGTCTCCATCATTACGTTGAAAAACGTGTCGTTTTCATATGATGACACACGGTTGATTCATCGGGTCAATTTGATGGTTGCGCCTGGAGACATGATTGGAATTGTCGGACCGAACGGTTCCGGAAAATCAACGTTGCTGCGTCTGATCAATGGCTTGCTTGTTCCGCGTGAAGGAACCGTGTGGCTGGGTTCGAGACCGATGCAGAAAGTATCTACCCGCAGCATCGCGCGGCAAATCGCCTTTGTTCCGCAGCAAACGGTTGTTGCTCATGGGTTTTCAGCGCTTGAAATCGTTCTGATGGGGCGATTCCCATACAAGAGCATGGTAGCGTTCGAAAACGAGGAAGATCTTGCCATCGCCAGAAGAATGATGGAGTTAACCGGAACGCTCCCCTTCAGCCGACGTCGCTTTGATTCCCTGTCGGGTGGAGAGCAGCAGCGGGTTATTTTGGCATCAGCGCTTGCGCAGGAGCCGCGCGTGCTCGTGCTCGATGAACCGACGTCAGCTCTCGACATCTTTTATCAAATCGATATTTTCAATATTCTGAAGCGTTTCAACCGGGATAACAGAATGACCATCATCTGCGCCGTTCATGACATCAATCTGGCCGCCCGATATTGTCGGCGGATCTGGCTGATGGCAAAAGATAGGGATATCCGGGATGGCGAGCCCGGTCAGGTGCTGAATGCGGAAACCATTACCTCCCTGTTCCGCGTACGGATGCGGGCCATTGCCACTGGACATGGATGGAACTGGTTGATTCCCGATCCGGCGGAGGAACCCGTTTGATGGTGAACCAGCGCCGTTTTTTCCGTGTGCTGCTCCTGTCCATCGTGTTTCTGTTTGTCTGCCTTATCACCGCACCGATGATTGGACCCCAGCCCATCAACATCCGTCAGGCCTGGATCCACCGATCAACGATGGATTCACCCGACGCGATCATCGTCTTTTCCCTGCGTCTCCCGCGTATCTTGTTTGCCGCCCTCACAGGAAGCGCTCTGGCAGGCGCAGGTGTCGCCTTTCAGGCATTGCTTCGGAACCCGCTCGCCACACCGTACACACTGGGAGTGTCATCCGGAACCGCTTGTGGCGCGGTAATCGGGATGCTATCGGGGTGTTCCGGTCTGATTTTGGGAATCCCCTGCATCCAGTTGACTGGATTTGCCGGTGCTGTTGCTACCATCATTCTGGTCTATCTCATTGGCCGGCGAACCGGTGATTCTACCCATACCTTGCTGCTCGCGGGTGTGACACTGAGTTTTTTCTTCGCTTCGTTCATCATGCTGATGCAATACATGGCCGATTTTACGCAAACCCATCGCATTATTCACTGGATGATGGGTGGTCTGGATATCGCCGATTATTCCACCTGCTGGCGCGCCCTGCCCGGCGTCATGATCGGCTTAACTGTGTTGTGGACGCGAGCATCGGAATACAATCTGCTCTCCGCCGGCGCAACCGCTGCACAATCTCGGGGGGTCAACGTTCAACGCTGCAACCACATCACATATGCTGCAGCTTCACTGATCGTCGCAGCAGTCGTCAGCGTTACCGGACCCATCGGCTTTGTCGGCCTCATTGTCCCACACGCTCTCCGCATGCTGATTGGCGCTGATCATCGGGTATTGCTACCCGCATCCATTTTTTGCGGAGCCGGTTTTTTAATCGTGTGCGACACCATCGCTC
>JAFGMN010000251.1 GCA_016927515.1 candidate division CSSED10-310 bacterium
AAACCACCGGCTTCAGATCATCCGACACTTTATCCCATCCTCGGCGGCTTAACAGGACGGAACCGAATGCATGGGTCAACGGGATATCGATCATCCGGTTGACGCGATTGAACCACTGCATCGATAGGATCCCGGTGGGAGTATTGAAGACGGTATCGAGCAGGCCGGTCTGGAGAGCGGTCATGACGTCGCTGATTCCGATGGAGACGGGTGTAATTCCTGCGTGGGAATACATGGTTTTCATAATGACGTCATTATCCCACAGCCAACCCTTGGCTTTCTTTAAATCGTCCACTGAGTCCAGGTTATTTTGCGTAAACATGTAAGTGAATCCCAGTCCCATGATGCCGACGGCTTCATACCCTTCCGGTCGCAAAAGATCACCAATCGTATCGATTTTGCGTTCGAGAAACCAATCGACATCGCTGTACGTTTTAAACAGCCCTGGAAAGGCAAGGGCATGGATCTCGGGTTTGATTCTAGCCATGGCGGCTGTTGTCACCATCGCGCCATCCAACTGACCGACCCGTATTTTACGGAGTACGACATCGTCGTCTCCCATGATTCCGCCCGGGTAAACCTTGAAACGGATTTGCCCATTCGTTTTTGCGTCCAGTTCGGTATTCAGTGCAGCAATCTGATCCATCCAAACGCTGCCCTCAGGAGCCAACGTTGCGATTTTCAAATACACGGTTTCTTTTTCTGTTGCGGCGGCAGCGGTGGACAGCACAGCACAGACCAACATGAAAACAATCGCATATCTCCCACAAAATGGCCTTGGTATCATACGTTTCCCTCGTTTAAACAGTTCAAAACAGCTCGTGTACCCGGTCAAGATAGATACGGGCTTGTTCCCGAGCGATCGCATTCTGAAGATTGAGTTCCGGCACCGGGCAGGAAGACGGTGAGTGGATCACCTCTTCAAGGGTGTTCACGAAGAGTTGTTCATCAACGATCGCTCGGGCATAATACCGGGCAAACAGGACCTTGGGCAACATCGCCTCGGGGCCTGCCAGGATCATGGCCGCATCGAAGTGATCCCGTGAACGGTTCAGATCACGGCCCATTCCGGCGGGTTGAATGGCATAATACATGCCGAAGAAGAGATGAACAGCGCCCGATTGGTAGTGATCATTCAGGACTAAAACTCTTTTCATGGCTTCGACCACATACGACAGATCAGCAATAGCCAGGGTTGATTCAGGGTGAACGGATATCCAGCCGGACCAGGCGAAAGCGGTCCAATACAATGCAGGAACATCAGCGGGACCGCATTGGCTGATGACATCCCGATATGTATCGATGTCCATGCGGCGAATATCGGTCCAGCCGAAGTACCGATGCCATAGGCGGAAACCGTAATCAAGCGCTTGGTCATATAGGATGAAGGCGCGCTCAGGATCTTGGCTCAGAGCAAAAGCTCCCGCATAGGCAGTATACATCTGCACACCGTGAAGAAGCAGATCGCCGTCCTGTGGATTCCCCTGAATCAATCCATCGATTACAAGCAGAAACGAAGCGGATCCTTCTCGGGCTAATTGAGGATCCCGCTGACGAAAGACTGCCTGAGTCAGGTTATTGATCGTACCGGACATCATTTTCCGGACGGTACACCCCGTCATTGTGACTCCGGCCAGTAGAATCCACGCAACGAATCGCATGCTGACGGATGGATTCTTAGCGCAACGCATGCGTGTGATCCGTTTTCCGGCCCGGCGTATTCTATAAGAGGGTAACCAATTCATCCATATCCTGAATGATAGCCCGGTTTGCTTTCCGGGTATCCAATGCAAGTTGTGACAGGATCGAATCGGCGTCATCATCGGAGACGGCGTTGGTGCCCAGGATCACCTGCTCGGCCATGGCCCGGATTTGAGGAAGAATGGATGCCGTGAAAATTCGAGCGCTGAGGCGCAGGCGTCGGGAAGACACCGATGCAGGGTTTCGGACAAGAGCTGCTTTTCGTACGAGAGCAGCGCCAACTTCAACGTAGGTGATCATATCCGCTAAAGAAAACAGAACATGCTGATGGCGTGTTAACCGAGCTGCATGCACTTCCAGGATCAACCGATTGACGGCACGGACGGCTCCAGCAATGCAAGCGGCTGAACCATCGGAAGACGGTTCATTCAGTGCATCGAGTTGCTCGGCCAGAGCATTGTAGAAACCACCCTTGCTTCGCACGGAATTCCGCCAGCGGTATGTACCAATGATCATCTGCTGAATCTCGCTTGTTCCTTCGTAGATCGTTGTAATTCTCACATCGCGTTTGATTTTTTCGATTTCGTATTCTTTCATATATCCGTATCCGCCGAATGCCTGAATGGCTTCTTCCGCGGCACGGTTTCCGGCTTCCGTGGCAAAGTATTTAGCGATTGATCCTTCGACTTCGCAGTCTTCCATTCCCTGGTCGATCTGCTCGGAGATGGATTCAATATAGGCTCGGGCTGCTTCCAGATTAACCCAGTTCGGAACCAGGAGTTTATGAGTATACCCAGGTTTTTCGATTAGCGGTGAACCGAACTGGATGCGTTCGCGGGCATACCGGATGGCGCGATGCAGCGCTTCGACACCGGCACCCAGGCCGAACGCAGCAACCATCAGGCGCGTATAGCCGAATACGGCGTTCGCTTGCTTCAACCCCTGACCGGGAATGCCCCCGATCAGGTTTTCGGCAGGAACCCGGACCTTGTCAAAAACAAGCGGACTCGTATTCGAACACCGGATACCATGCTTGTTCTCCGGCTTTCCCGGCTTGAACCCCGGCATGCTCTTTTCTACAACGAAAAATGTCGGTCCCTCATCCGTATCGGCAAGTACGGTCAAAAAATCCGCAAATCCGCCATTGGAAATAAACTGCTTGCTTCCCGATATTTCCCATGTGGTGATCCGTCCTTCGCTATCGCGAATCGGTACGGCTCGCGTTTTCAAATTCGCGAGATTCGAACCGGCTTCCGGCTCGGTCACTGCGTATGCGACGATGCACCCTTCATCGGCAATTTTCCCGAGCCATTTCGCCTTCTGATCAGCCGTACCCCCGATGATCAATGGATCGGCTCCCAGATGAATCGCCAGAAACGCCGTCGAAATACCCAGGCAAATCCGGGAAAGCTCTTCGGAAACAATCGCGATGTCCCGAGCGCCTCCTCCCATCCCGCCAAATTCCTCTGGGATGAATACAAATTGCAATCCGATATCCGGTCCCAGAAGCTCGCGAATAATGCTCTCAGGAAATGTTTCCGCCTCATCGAATTCAAGGATTTTATCCTGAGGAAGCAACCGCTGTCGCAGTTTGTGAATCAGATCCACAACCATTTGCCGTTCTTCAATCGGTAAACCCTGCATACACCCTCCTGTCCGCGCGGTGAACGTGTGAAAGCTCTGAGAAAATAACGCAGCTTCAGAGGGAAGGCAAATTATTTTGCAGCAAAGGAGGGGATCGCATCGATGCCATAGTCAGAAATGGGGGTGAGACCGGAGTAGCGGATGGATTGGAGAGACGTGTGTCAGCGGTGGATGGGGGCGGTTGGTGGCCAACATCCGGGAAGCCGTGTCGGCAACACGTTGAGCAGGAGAGGCAGGGGGAGACCCACGACGTTGAACCAGTCTCCCTGGATAGATTCAATCAGAGCGCCACCCAATGATTGGATGCCATACGCGCCGGCCTTGTCCAGACCGTCACCGGTTCCGACATACCAGTCGATTTCCGCAGGACTGAGTGTTCGGAAACGGACGATGGTGGATTCAGCGCGGCGGACAGGAGCGAAATGGGTTCCGATCAATGCGATTCCACTGACGACGCGATGGGAGCAGCCTGACAAGCGCTGCAGCATGAGGACAGCATCGGATGCATCCCGGGGTTTTCCGATGATGTCGT
>JAFGMN010000252.1 GCA_016927515.1 candidate division CSSED10-310 bacterium
ACACAGCGCCCGCACATCAAACACCGCCGGTGTTTTCAACGGAAGCCTATCTCACCATGCTGCTTCGGTCCATCCGGTATGAAGCCCTGGCGATCATGAAAAGCGTACCCTTCATCATCATCGTTCTGGCTGCCGTTTTATTCCTTGCCATCAATACCCGGTATATCGGCTATGTATTCGGCACACCGGGCTATCCGGTAACCTATAAAATTCTACAGAATCTCGGTGGCCAGTTTATTGTATTTATCCTCATTATCATCACTTTTTTCTCCGGTGAAACGGTGTGGCGCTCCAGGGAACAAAAATTTCACCCGATTCTCGATGCTCTCCCCGTACCGGGATGGATATCGTATTTAGCAAAAACAGGAGCGATGAGCTTGATTCTCCTGATGCTCCTCGGTGTCGTATTCATCGCAGGAATCATCGTTCAGACCATCCGAGGGTATTATCACTACGAACTGGCACTCTATTTCATCGATCTCCTGGGATATCATTACCCGGCATACATCCTGCTGGCTGCACTGACCATCGCCGTGCAATCCGTTGTCCCAAACAAATTTATGGGCCATTTCGTCATGATTCTGTATTACATGATGACGGATTTCATGGAGGAATTCGGTTTTCAGCATATTTTGTACGCCTATGGCAGAACCATCGGAAAAATCTACTCCGACATGAACGGGTACGGTCACTATGTCTGGCCCCATATCGTCCTCAACGCGTATTGGTTTTGCATCGCCGCCCTGCTGCTCGTCATCGGATTTCTTTTCCGACCCCACGGCACGGAGTTGCATCTTCGGCATCGTCTGCGAGTGGCTCGCAACCGCTGGACCCCCGGTCTCCGCAATACCGTCTTGGTCTTGATCGGCTGCGGATCCGCTTTGGGAGGGTATATTTACTACAATACGAACATTCTGAACCAGTACCGAACCAGTTGGGAAGTCGAAGTCCTGCAGGTGGAATACGAGCGCCTCTATAAACAATACGAGGATGTTCCGATGCCACGTGTGACCGATGTGCGGTTGGACGTGGAATTGTATCCGGAGCATCGAGCGATGGAAGCGAGGGGCACATTTCAGCTGGTCAACTCAGCGGGTGTTCCACTGGAGGAAATATATCTGACTATTCCTGAAACGGATATCGTGATTGACGCGTTGACGCTCGACCGTCCATGCCGGCGGGGTATTGATGATTCAGAACACCGGTTTTTCAGCTTGATTCCGGAAACGGCTGTTCAACCGGGGGAGACGGTCACAATGTCATTTTCTGTTGCCTATCGGCCCCGAGGGTTCCCGAATGCCCGGATGAACAATGATTTCGTTGAAAACGGAACGTTTTTCAACAACAAAGCCTATCTTCCGACGATCGGGTATTGGGAAGGCTTGGAGTTGACGGGGGATGTGGCCCGGCGAAAGCATGATCTTCCAACGAAACCCCGGATGGCAGATCTGAATGACCCGGCTCAGCGCATGAATAATTACGTCACATCCGATGCAGACTGGATCCGGTATGAAGCCGTGATCGGAACGGCTCCTGACCAACTGGCGGTGACATGCGGCCATCTTGTTCGGGAGTGGTTGGCGGATGGCCGGAGGTATTTCCATTACCGGATGGATCGGCCGATGATCAATTTTTATCCGATTCTGTCCGCGAGGTATTGTGTACGCAGCGAACGACACAACGGTGTCGATTATTCGATTTACTATCATCCGGGGCACGAATGGAATCTGGATCGAATGATGGATGCGATGAAGAAAAGCATCGATTATTACTCCGCCCAGTTTTCCCCGTTTCAGTTCGATCAACTTCGGATTATTGAATTCCCGCGGTACAAAAGTTTTGCACAGTCGTTCGCCAACACGATTCCCTATTCCGAATCGGCGGGGTTTGTGGCGGAGATTACGGACGATGCGGTGGATTATCCGTTTGGCATCACAGCGCATGAAACGGCGCATCAATGGTGGGCGCATCAGGTCATCGGTGCTAATGTACAGGGTACGACGATGTTGACGGAGATGCTGGCGCAGTATGGTGAGCTGATGATGGCACGCAACGAATACCCTGAGAAAATCACCCGGAAATATCTGCGTTACGAACTGGATCATTATCTTCGGGGGCGTTCATTTGAGGCGTATGGTGAGTTGCCCATGATTCTGAATGAGAACCAGGGATACATTCATTATTCCAAATCCAGTATGATCATGAATCTTCTGCAGGATACCCTCGGAGCTGAAACGGTGAACCTCGCGCTGTCGGATTTCCTGAAGGATTATGCTTATCCGGACCCGCCGTATCCTCGTTCCATTGATTTGCTGCCGTATTTCTACCGGGTCTGTCCGGAGCGGTATCGCTATTTGATTACGGACGTATTTGAGCGGATTGTACTGTATGACAACAAGGTGACGGAGGTTGTCGTCCGGCCGGTGGACGAGGGCGGATACCGGGTGACGATTTCGGCGACGGCACGAAAAAGCTGCGTGGAAGGGTTGGGTGACGAGTTGGATGAACCGCTGAATGACTGGATCGAATTCGGCGTGCTCGACGAAAACGGCGAAGTGCTGTGTCTGGAGAAGCATCTGGTCGGAACCGACGCTCCGAATGTGACGCTTCATGTGGACCGTGCCCCGGCCAAGGCGGGAATCGATCCGTTGAACAAACTGATCGACAAACACCCCGGTGACAATGTGACGCCATGCTCCGTGCGCTGATCATCCACGGTAACCGGTCATCCGCGGTAACCGGGTCATCTACAATAATCGGTCATCCACAATAATCGGTCATCCGCCGCTGAGTCCCATCACTCCAAACCCGGCTCACGGAAATCGATGCACGGAAACATCTATTTGAATGAATTGTTTATTACGATTATATTTGTACTGGGTGAATTGATCGAAAAGGGGGGTCTTGTGCGGATCATCACTTCTCATGTTGCCTTATTGTTCATTGTTTTGACAATGTGTTCCCCGGTCTACTCTGGGCAGGAAGCATACATATCGGGAACATCCATCATCGAGCGGGTGCATAAGGGGATGGACAATCTCAACGTCAACGGGGACACGCACTGGATCCGGGCCGCTCTGGATGCGCGACCGCCATCCATCGGCTACGTGGAATCCACACGATACCTCATCCGATCGCATTATCCGGCTGTCGAGTGGATCGAGCGAGCCGAGACCATTCTGCACATTGTCGAAACCTCGTGGGACCGCCAGGTTCTGGAGATGGGATTTCCCCCGCCTCCACCGGATTGCGGAAACGGTGGGTCCGATCACCTGGATATCTATCTGCAGGACCTGCCGCAGGGCATCGGCGGGTATGCTGCTTTTTCGTGCTATCTCGATGATACCCCTGCTGCCGATGCCGCCTCGTTCATTGCCATGTCCCTTGCCGTGGGTGATACCATGTTGCGCAGTGCTGTCACTCACGAATTCAATCATGTGCTTCAGAACGCGATCGATTACTGGGAAACGATCGCTTTCAAGGAAAACACGGCCACCTGGGTCATGGACCGCATGTACGATGACGAAAACTATTATTTCAACTATCTTCGGTCGTATCAGCGCAATCCGGATTGGCCGATTCACAAGTTCAGCACGACCAATACCTACCAGTATGGCGGCTGCATGTGGGTGCATTTCCTGGCCGAGTATTACGGAGGGGGTGATCCATCGGTGGTCGTCGATCTCTGGCAGGCCGGCGTACAGGATCAGCTCCATAATGAGCCGGATTACATCGATGCGCTGCAGGAGGTCATTCCGAGGGTCAGCGGTGGCGCCGATACCTTTCACGATGCTTTGGCGGAATATGCGGTCTGGCGGACGATCACCGGCGAGCGGGATGACGGTTGTCATTTTCATGATGGCGGTCAGTGGTCGGCGGGAGCGGATGTGCTCATCGATACGACGGTCGATTTGGCCCTTGGATTACCGGCACCGGTTTCTCCGAATAATGAACCGTTTGATTATGGATTCAGTTATGTCCGAATCCTGAATCCGCAGTCGGTTTCCGGAGCGGTGGCTGTGGAGTTCAGGGGGGATCCGGCTGTCGAGTGGTCGGCATCGCTGATCCAGTCGACTGATGCGCTGACAACTCACCGGGTGAGGCGGTTCGATCTGACCCATGGGAGTGGTATTTTGCTGTTAAATCCGGCGATGCTGCAAGCGGCGGAAGAGTTGACCATTGCCGTGGTGAATCTATCCGACGCGTCGTTCGATCCTGACACTGGAGTGGACGGAACCCGTCGAGCCTATTCTCTGCGATTCTTTACCGCCCAGCCGGATACGGCGCTCGGCCTCTGGCCGGACTCTCCGATGACGTGCCCGGGAAGCCGGTTCGGCCTGACCCGCGAGATCGCGTATTATGGTCCTGCCGGTTCCATTGATTTCTGGGTTTTCATCGAAATTGCCGGTCTGTTTTTTTCGCTTTTCACCAATCCCGAAGGGATCCCCCAGCCCCAAACGATATCGGTGCAGCCTGGCGACAGCATCACCGGGAGTATCCTCGATTTCACGATGCCGACATTCGATTCGGCGATACCGTTGATCTGGCATGCCGGTCTGTTGCAGGGTCCTTTGCTGCTGGATTATCAGACTGCTCGATGTAATCTTGTGACATCTTGTCGATGAGGAGGAACCAATGAGTAACGTGAACCGAAGGCTTGGTTTCGCGAATTCACTTCCGGGATTCGCTTGGATGCTGCTTGCTCTGTGTGCGGTGACGGCACACCCGGCGCAAGCGGTAGAAAAATGGCTTCAAAATGATGGCTTTATCAGTGGCGGCACGGCATTTTACCAGCAGGGTTTCATCACGAATGAAATCATGGCATCGGTATTCCGGCCCGATGCCGGAGATTACCCCTGCCAGCTTAAAAAAATCCACACATTGGTTCTGGACGGGGGGAGTGGTGGAACAATCGGATTGTTCGTTCTGACGATCTGGCAGGACAATGGGGGACTGCAGCCCGGTCCGGTGCTGTTCAGTGAATCGTATCAATTGACCGCTGCGAATGCCTTCAACGAAGTCGATCTGACCGCGCAGAATATCATCATTACCAGTGGCAACGTCCGGGTAGGATGGGAGTTTACCCAGAATCCTCCCCCCAGCTTCTGCCGCGACGGCGACGGTACGATCATTCCGCAGACGAATCTCATTTATGCCCAGGGACTGGGATGGCAATGGTCGGAAACATTCGGATTGCAAGGCGACTGGATTCACCGGTTGATGGTTGATACCAATTACAGTTCCCCCACAGCCACGCCGACAATGGAGCTTCCGACAGTCACACCGACAATGGAGCTTCCGACAGTCACACCGACTCAGGAACCCACGGCCACACCCACTATGACACCGACAGCCACCTGGACACCGACAGCCACGCCGGATCCGTCTCCTGGCACGCCGACCCTTCCCCCGACAAGTACCCCAACCCCATCACCGACACCGACCCAACCAACGCATACACCCACACCTTGGACGCCGACACCCCCTCCCTCGAACACACCGACATATACGCCCTCGGCAACGATAACACCGACACCGACCCAAGCGCCGCCGACTGCGACACCGTTCCCCAGCATCATCTACTGGGACGCCGAAACCTATTTCGGAACAGATGTTCATGCCGTGCTGACTGTGGAGGATGGCGATTTGGACCAGGATCCAATGGCCCAGGAATCGGTGACCGTCCGTGTCTGGAGTCAGTCAACGGATCCGTATCCTGGAGGATTAAACGTCACGCTGTTCGAAGATGGACCTTCCAGCACGCGGTTCCGATCGGTGTTTCCCCATGTGGGTTTTGGTCCAAGTACGTCAGCGGCTGACACGATCCTGGGTGTCGCTGAAGGGGAGACGGTGTATGCTCGGTACATTGATACATCCGGAGGGGAAGAGCGGATTGCCAGCGCTGTCTGGCGATCGAATACGCTGTTCATCGAGTTCTTGATGCCATCGTCGACTTTCGGCGGTGGAGACACATTCCGGTGCGATCTGCAGTTCACCAATGCGGGTGATACGGTCCAGGTCGACTTGTATGTTCTTCTCGATGTATTCGGTACGTTCTTTGCCTATCCGACCTGGCAGAACATTTCAGAGGGATTGCCCAAAGATACGACGTTCATTCCGGGTGATGAGCAGGGCACCATTCAGATTATGCCGCCGTTTACGATGCCTGCGGTCGGCGCTTCCGGCCCCTACTATTTCTATGGTGCCATGTTTTCCGCTGGTCAGTTGAGCATCGACAGCCTGCTGGCCGATGTGGCTGTTATTGCGTTCTATTTCGAATAGATCCGGTTTCGGATCCAGTTCGGCAATCGGATAAAAAAAGCGATCCCTTCCACCGGATACCGGGGAAGGGATCGCGTGTTTTTCAAGGACGTGACGGATCGATCAGAAACCGTCACGTTGATTGACATCGGCTGTCAGCGGAGATCGTCCATGGCCCGGATCACGGTCAGCGGTGTCTGGCCGGCATGGAGCAGCTGATGGTCGTTCACCAAGGTGATCGTGATCAGGCTGCCGCGAATTCCCGCGGGAATGATGAAATCGTGATCGAGACCAGAATTGTAAGCGCCGACACTGAGGATTCCATTATCGCGCACATGATATCCGAACTCGATCCAGTTCGGATTCAGATCGCCGGGAATCACGTCGGTCACCGTCCACCCTTTGTCAATCTGCAAGTCCAGAAGAAAAGCGTCGACCGGGTTCACTGTTTTGACAACGACATCAGCGACAGCGATTTCGGACGAATTCGTTTCCCGCATGATGATGGTAATGGCGTCGGAATGATTGCGCAATCGATCGGTGACTACCCGGGTATCGAATCCTGGAATCGGGTCGACACAGCCCCCGCTGCCCAGTGCCGCCATGAAAATGCCCTGTGCGTCGCCAGCTGTGACATCGGCATCGCCGTTGCAATCCGCCGCACATTCCTCCAGATAGGTGGGCAAATAGCTACCCAGCGCAATCTGGAAAGCCAGTTGAGCGTCGCCAGCCGTTATGACAAGATCAAAATTCACATCGCCGGTATTCAGGCAATCGGGTGTGGGTGTCGGTGTCGGCACCGTTGTGCATTCGGTTGTATAACTGACGAGCACGTCGTCGATATTCCATCCGCAATAGACAACGGATGTATCGGTTGTGCCCATGACCCAGCGGATCTGGACATTGGCATTGCCCGCCGCCACGCTGGAAATATCATACTCCACGTACTCCCATGTTCCCCCGGCGGTGCTGCCGCTGGAATGGCTCCAGATCCGATCCCAGGATGATCCGCCGTTCCCGGTGACATCGATGTGGGCATGATCCCACGTGCTGCTTTCGATCCCCAGCCATTTATAGAATCCGAGGAAAACTTCACCGGCTGAGCTGCAATCGAAAACCTGTGTTGTGCAATAGGTTTCAGGCATGCTGTTGGTGTAGCTGCCGCTGAGATTGTATCCGACGACCGGGGAACCGGTGAATCCGCCGGACGGATCCCCTGAAGCGCCTTGCGGTACACCCCAGGCCCACTGGCTGGTATATGTCCAGCCGGGATCGGTATCCATCGTGGCTTCCAGCATGATCACCAGTTCATACGTGACGAACGAGTAGTAGCTTCCACCGTTGGTATCGAGGGTGACGTTCCCGACGATATCGGTTCCCTGGATACTGAAGTAATACTGTGTGCAGTCGCTGAGACCCGTGATTTGCATTTCGTGAGTTGTGCTCATGGTCGCATCGGAAAGTGACATGCCGGGCGGAACCGAATCACCGTAATACAGCACCGAATAAGCAGGTTCGGATGTTGTCCAGGAGATGGTGGCCATATCGGTGCTCAAACCGGACACCGTCACATTGGCGATGACGGGACCGGCGCAGTCGACCGATGCGTAATCGTAGTTTTCCTGTGGCACACCATCGCAGTTGGCATCATAGTAATACGCTGTGATGGTGTCGCCGTTCCCGACCAGCAGGTCGCCCGACCCGCCGATTGCATATAGGTCAAGTGTGTTTTCAAAGACTCCGAGATCAACATCGATTTCAAACAGCGTGATGGCATAACCGGACGGCATCGAATCACTTGAAACCGTGATGGTGACCTGGTCGATCGCTGCAGGATTGACATTGAGATCGGCGTCCATGACGCTGACGGTGATCGTTGCATCACAGGGAACCAATGTGTCGATGATATCCACGGTGCCGCATGAAACCGCTTCAGACAGGATGTTGGTTTCGAGTGGATCGAGACCGTATCCGGTGACCACCATGGTCACATCGAGTCCGGGTGTAACCGGGTTGTCGAGATTGATTGTGCAGGAGCCGCCCTGGGCGATGCCGACCCCGAGGATCGTTCCTTCCTGGGTCAGAGCGATCCGTGCGCCGTCATTGGTACACGGGACATTGATGCTCATCGAACCCGCGGGAATGGCGGCGGGAACCACGACATCCGGTGCAACGGGTGTGATGTTTCGGATTTGCATTTCCGGATCGCCGAACCAGTGGAACAATTCGAATTCATACTGCGTATACGTGGCGGAAGCGCCTTCATACATATACATGAAATATTTGGCGAAATTCATGGCTTCACAGGGCCGTTTGCTGTATTCGTAGATGTTGCCGCTGTGGGTTGTATCGTAATCGGGATAATAGCACGTGAACATGCCGTGGGTGATCAGATCATTATACCCGGACATGCTGACTTCAGTCGACGCAATGACCCCGATAGCGCCACCGCCGCTCTTGATCTGAAGGGCTTCGGCAAAACAATCGCTGCTGTGATTGAACGCACCGGTCAGGCAGTTCACGGAATTCACGACCGGTAGCATGTTGCCGTTGGTCAGGCTGTTGACATTGCTGACATAGAACGGCGGATCGGACCAGCCCAGCTCTTCGCCGTGATCACGGTGCTGGACCAGACTGATCCCGGTGTTGAATGCTGCCGAGATATCCGCTGTGGCCTGGGACGAACTTGTGAACAGGCTTGTCCAGGCGGTGGGCATCGGATTAGGAACCGATGGACGGTGCGGATAGGAATCGGAACGGGGAGCGTATGATGAACATCCAGACGCATTGGTGCATGCAGCGGTATACATGTTCATACCGATCGTGCCCATCATGTAGTCCATCACGAGGCAACCGGTTTCGAAAAACCACCGGTCTGCTTCGCAGTAGGGCGAATAGCTGTCCTGGAAATAGGCGGCGACCAGCATGCTGTCATACCAGGTTCCAGGAACCGGATCTCGGTCATAAGTCAGGACTTTGTTGACCACGACGGTACATTCCGCTTCGTTCTCCACAGCGAATCGGCCGAGGTGAACATCCGGCAGATAATCCGAGCCGTCCAGGCAGGAATAGGGGAGATCGCTGATGAAGTTTCCGGGATACCCGTAAGCACTACCGGGTGTCAGTTGCCCGGAATCGCCGACGAGCAGGACATAGGTGGGAACCGGAACCCAGGTATCGTACGCGTTTTGGAGATAAGCCTGAATCGCCGCTTCCGTGGTTCCGCCCACTTCGGTCAGCGTGGTCAATGTTGTATGATATCCCTTCAGGATCTTCCATTCCACGAGGGGTGCCAGCTCATCGGCGAACATATCGGCGCAGATGATGAGATAATCAGCTCCGTCGCGTGAACCGGTGACCCGCGCCGGAGCCAGAGGCTCGTAATTCGCGATCAGACGGGCCATCTGTGCTTCGAAAACGGGCGAAACCAGGTCGTGTTTCCGAGCTTCCGCGCGTACATCGACCGATCCCGTCCAGGATACGGTCACAGTCATGCCGGCACTGGCAGTCAGGCGACGAGAGGCAGGGTTGAACTGAACGGGAGACACCTCGAGGAACACCACCCGACGACCCCGGATGACGGCATCATGCGTCATCTCAACA
>JAFGMN010000026.1 GCA_016927515.1 candidate division CSSED10-310 bacterium
GCAACCTCCTCCTGAGCCCATAGCCGCTCGCGATGAGGGCGGATTGTCCCGCTTCACCCGCGATGTCGAATCACCAATCGGTGGATCGGATCCCTTCGCACGTACGGATGCGGCGATTCCAGCGGATGACGCCATTTACCACGAAATTCAGCTCCCTGACGCCGATGACAGAAATGACGACAAATGGGATGATGACAATCGGGAAAACGACGATCGGACACTCCCATCATCTCCGACCGTCCGATCGGAAGCGGCCGGACTCGATGAGGATATTGTCTTCGAATCCGACCCGGAGGAGACGTCGGATACTGATTCTCCAGCAGACCCGGCTGTTTCACCGGATGCGGCTGTTCCACCGGATGCGGCTGTTCCACCGGATGCGGCTGTTTCGCCGGATGCGGCTGTTCCACCGGATGCGGCTGTTCCACCGGATGCGGCTGTTTCGCCGGATGCGGAGCGTCGGCGCAGGGAAGCCGATACCCCCGGTTTGTTGTTTCCTGACATCATTGCATCGGAGCCGGTACCGGAGGGAGCTGCTGATTCCGAGGGATCCCGTTTCGAAACGGAATTGGGGACGGATATTGAATCGGGCTGCGAAGCCAATGGAGAGACGGAGCCGGAGACAGAGCCCGAGCCGGAGTTTGAACCGGAAGCTGACACTGAATTCGGATCTCAACCGCCGGTGAATGCCGCAGTAAGTCCAGGGTTGGCGGTGCCGGTCGCGCAGTGGAGTGATGCCGGGCGTGTACCGGGTGATTCGGCGGGTGCCGGAGTGCAGCATCCGCGTGAGAAGATGCGGATGCCGGTGGACTGGTTTGGGCCGGTATTCCGGTGGTTGGATTGGTTTGGCTTGTTTCTTGTCCGGGAAATCAAAGATTCCGCAGGTTTTCTCTGGAATCTTCTGTGGCCGGTCGGGCTCCTGCTTTTGGGAGCGATGTTTCTGCATTTGCCGTATATGATGTCGTTCCATCGGGCGGGAATGGGCATCGGCAATTTATGGGAGTTCAGGCAGACAACGAATATTGACGGGTATCTGACCATGTTCGGATTCTTTTTGTTCATCGTCGCCACGCAATTCCTGAAGTGGTGGTGGACGGTGCAGCGGGAGAGGGGCCGCCGCGCATGGGTCTGCCTGTTGATTCTGGTTATCGTCGCTGCGATTCTCGTGACGGCCGGCCTATGGATTCATGAGACCCCCAAAGGGGGTGACTATTCCGTTCTGATGATCAACCTGTTCCTGCTGTTTCTGATCGTCTCGATCCTGATCCAGGGATATCCGACGCTGAATGAGGCGTTTCCACTGATCCTCGGTTTACTGGCCTGCGGCATCGTCGCCGGGTGTGAAGTGCTGTATGTGCGGGATTTCTACTATGCCAGCGATATGCGGCGATTCAATACGATATTCAAGTTTTATCTCCAGGCATGGTTCATGTTCGCAATCGTGTCAGCGTACCTGATTTCGCGCCGGTCGCGGATTCAACCTGTTTCCCGCCAAACCGCCTCGCGGCGGATGATTGGCGGAATGGCCGGATGGTGTTGGAATCTGGTCTTTTTCCTTCTGTTGACTGGTTCGCTGCTTTTCACGTTCTGGGGTGTGTATGCCCGGCATCATCACGACGAATACCGACGCGTGGATCTGCCGCTCACGCTGGATGGATGGGCGTATCTGAAGCAGGGGTTCCGGACCGATATAGTCAACGAATACCGTGCTATCCATTGGCTGCAGCACAACATTACCGGTACGCCTGTCGTGCTGGAAGCCAGTGGAGCCGATTATTTATACCAATATGGAGATGTATCGGGTAATACGGGGTTGCCGACGGTGCTGGGTTGGTGGAGCCATGTTGACCAGCGGGAGTATGTTGTCAGAAAAGCGCGGGGAAAGAGCCAGCGGGACCGAAAAGTGGATACCGGTCTGATCAAGCGGGATATCGAGCAGATGTATTCCAGTGTCGACTTGGAGCGTGTGTTATTGCTTCTTGGAAAATACCGGATCCAGTATATTGTTATTGGACCCACGGAGAAAAAGGAGTATTCGGCGCTGGGCCTCGAAAAATTTGCCCAGATGTCGGTATTCATGACACCGGTTTACACCAATCCTGATGTGGTGATTTATCGTGTGAACGATTACGGGCACGGGGTCGATTTGACTCAGGCCGTACAGGACAATGATGCACTGGCCGAGTTACGGCGAAAGATGAGGGAAAAAGAGGATTTGGAACGAGCGGAGCAGGCGGAGAGGGAGCGGGAGCAGGAGCAGCGGCTGTTGAATCAACCGCCCCGTGGGTTGTTGAATGGCATGCAAGGGAAACCGAGGGGGATGTTCCAGGAGCCCCGATCGCTGGCCGTCGCGCCGGATGGCAGTGTGTTCGTCGCTGATTTTCGTAATCACAGGATCCAGAAGTACGATGCATCGGGGAATTGGGAGACCATGTGGGGTGAAACGGGTTCCGAGCCCGGTCAGTTCAACGATATCTGCGATGTGGCCGTCAACTCCCGCCATGTCTTCGTTTTGGATACATTTAATAACCGGATCCAGGTATTCGATCACACGGGTCAATTTATCCGGATCATCCAGCCGGCCTCCGGATCGCTATCCAATCCGCGGGGATTGACGGTGGATGAGACGCATGTATATGTCAGCGACACCGGCAATTCCCGGATCGTTAAGATCGCATTGACGGGTTCGGAGGAGGTGGTCATCGGACGACCGGGAAAAGCACCGGGGCAGTTCGGCAATCCCATCGGTGTTTGTTTGCACAAGGGCAATCTGTATGTTGCGGATGTCGCAAACATGCGGATCCAGGTGCTGACCAGCGAGGGGGAGCATGTTCGGGATTACCCTGTATCGGGCTGGAATGCCGATGTTTTCAATGAACCCTACGTGATCGTTACACGGGATGATTCGATCTGGTTTTCCGATCCGACCAAGCGAACGGTTTGTGTGCTGAACACCGATGGATCGATTGCGCGACGCTTTGTCGGTAACGGGTTCGGTGAGAGTTTCGCGCTGCCGATGGGATTGGCCGAAGATCCGGACGGGGATGTTCTGGTCGTCGATGCCGGCAATCACCGCGTAATCAAAATCCTGCGGGGGATTTGACCGGATCGATCCGTTTCATCGCATACAGCAGATCGCCATTGGTGATCCACATCGTGGCGTCATCGGGAAAAAAAGCGAATCGTGGCCGGTGTGTGCGGGTGGAATCCAACGGATCCGAGGCGAATGCATCGGCACCGGTAAGGATCGCGCCATCGGGTGACAGGCAGAAAACACAATCGATGGTGAAATGCGGAACGATCAGATGATGGAATGGATCGATGGTCAAACCGATGGAATCGTCGATGGGGCCGGGAATCGGCATTGACCGGATCCAGTATCCCTTTGCATCGTAGACCTGAACCCGGTTGTACGACCGATCAGCGATATAACAGGTCCCTTCGGCATCGGCGGTCATCGCCAACGGCCACCGGTACTCCTCGGGTCCATCACCCCAGCGACCGATCCGGCCGAGGAC
>JAFGMN010000027.1 GCA_016927515.1 candidate division CSSED10-310 bacterium
CCGCCGCAGATATAAATCTGACCATTGTTCGCATCGCTTCCCGGCGCTGCATCGCCGCCGGAATATCCTGTTCGTAACCCCATCCATGGATGTCCGGATTGTATATCAAAACGGTTCCCAAAAGCTCCGGGGTATCAAAATACAGATCGTCATTCTGGCAGCCAACCAAGACGAACCGGTCAGCGGGTGATTTCAATGAATCTCATTCTCTTTGGAGTGATGAGAAAACGGTGATTCGATAACTCTCTTCTCATCATGAAAGAGCTATCGCTCAGTTAATAAAAAGCCCGGTCAGAGCGACCGGGCTTTCCATGGATATACCTGCCTTTGTTTTACCACGCAATCGGATGCTTTCAGGTTCCTCCTTCGATGCCACCGGATCGACCATAACCAATTGCGACCGTATTGCCCGATGCTATCCGGCGCACATTACGGGCATTCCGGAATCGGCACCCATCGCACCAGTCGCATACCCCGGTTCGGAGCCCGATTGCCCGGCGTTTCGTAACTTCGCTGAGCCGAGCGGCAGATCTTCGCATATCCGCTGTAGCTGCCCCCGCGGATAACCCGGTTCGATCCTGATGCTGCCCCCAGGGGATCCATCGTGACACCGGAAGGATAACTTCCATAGATGTCCCAACACCATTCCCAGACATTGCCGTGCATGTCATAAAGACCGTTGCCGTTCGGAGCCAGCGTACCAGCATCCTGCGTGCTGTCCCCCGAATTGTACCGATACCAACCCAACGGATCCAGCGTGTCGTCCTCGTAGCAGTCGAGAATGTCGTCACCATTGTTGTATGCGGTGGCCGTGCAAGCACGACAGGCCAATTCCCATTCCGTCTCCGTCGGCAACCGGTATCCATCCTTTGTCTTATCCCAATACACCGTACCGCTGGTGATGGGCGGCGTACCGGTGAACGGTGTCGTCATCGCGGCGTCGGAGTAATAACACGTTTCCAGGCCTTCGGCATCGGATATCTCATTGCAGAACACGATGGCATCATACCAGGTGATATACTCCACCGGATGATCCCCCCCGGGAAAAGTCGATGGATTGGCTGCGAATACTGATTCCCAGTGGTTTTGCGTGACCTCGGTGACCTGCATGAAAAACGGCCGGGTCACCACCACGGTGTGCTGCGTTTCATCACTCAAACGACAGGACTCGGATGCCGGTGATCCCATGATGAATTGAAGTGGATTGATTTCTACGAAAGTCATGGGCACCGGTAACCGCACGTAATGGTATCCCATGGCCACATTGTCCGCATCGCCGGTATTGTCGCCGGTGACCGTCATTTCATCCATGGCCAACGTACCGGTATGCAAAGTGATGTAAATGTCCTCTGCATCATCGTCGCCGGCATCCAGGCACGGACTATCCGATGCCTGACCCGCATCGATGGAACTCAACAGGTACATCCGCTCACCGGCAGTGATGAACAAGGGATTGTCGTTGATATTCCCATTGCTCTCCGTGATGCCTTGCACCGCCGAATAGGTGATTGTCGGACTGCCGGATACCTGGTTGCTCGAGTTCGCGTAAATTATGCAGTTTTTCACTGTCACGGAGCCCGACTCGCAATACAAGCCGCCTCCGCTGCCACAGGTGTTGTCGGCAATGGTCGACAGCTCGATCAACGCCGTAGCGTTGTTACCGGTATAGATCCCGCCAGCTTTACTGGATGCCTCGTTTTCGTAAATAAGGCAGTTGCGGATTCTAGGCTGAGACCCGTTGTCGGAGAAAATCCCACCACCATACGTGGCTTCGCACCCGTGAATGATGCAGTTGACCACTTCGACCTGCGTATATGCCGCCAGATGGATTCCGCCCCCTTCACTGTTGTTGGCGTATCCGTTTATGATAGTAAAACCCTCGATTCGTGTTCCCTGCGGCTCCATATTATGTAGACTAAACGCTCTACTCGAGTTTTCACAATCAAGGATGCACCCCTCTGGACCGTTTTCCGAGGCTACAACCAATTGTTTTCCATCAAATTCGATGTTCCTGTTTCCCGCTCCGGAATACGTGTCATCGGCGACCAGAATCGTATCACCGGACGACGCGGCGTCCACGGCACCCTGGATCGTTGCATAATCGTCGGGCACAAAGATGGTATCGGCGGAAACAGAATGGACCGCCGCACAAATCAGAATCGACACACTGAGACAAGGTATCAGATGATTCATACAATCCTCCGTTAATGATGAATGAACGATTGAAGGGCCCCGCTGATTAAAAACCGTCACCCCGGGTTTTCTTACAAAGATTATCCAACATCGGTGACGTGAGCGTAATAGAAAACTGCTCCGCCAAAGGATGCGGCGACTCTACCATCGTCGTTCCCATCAGGACTGTCCATGCTTCGCTGTTCAGAACGGCGCCAAGACTGTAGTTAAATGCCCAACTTTCCGGTGTCAGGCCGACCGGAGGCGCTTCGCACCACTGCGTTCCGGGTGATTGATACATGACCCCGTACATGACGGATCCATGCACAATGATATCACCGATACGGATCAGGTCGGATTGGCGGAATGGCGGTACCGAATACCGATCCCGGACCTGATTGATACCGCAGCGATGCAAGGAGATACTCTCCGTTCGACCGGATCGTTCAATTAACCACAGTGCACCATTGTTGACTGTTTTATACAGAGTTCCATCGGGAATGGTAGCGAAGAGGGTTCCAGGTACCGATGGATCGGAAAAAATTCGATCGATAAAAATGAATCCCGTGGAACTGTCCCGGGGAAGCCCCGTGTTGTTGGGAACGAAAACACGGTCATCAGGATCGAATACGAATGCGCCTTCCCCGCCATGAGAGGCCACGTGGATCCAGGGTTCTTCCTGAGATCCATAATACGTATGCGTGACGGATGTAATGAAATTACCCGGCGGCATCGGGACGATCATCCGGGATTCCCAATCCGATCCATTGTTGTGACTAATAAATACACCATCACCATACGTCGCAATCCAGATATCCTCCTGCGCGACAGGATCATCCACGATATCGATATCAACAATTTCTCTGTTAACCGGCGGGTTCCCGAGAATGACCCAATCCACTCCGCTATCGACCGTCTGAAAAAGGGTGTGCATTGTGAATCCGGACTGCGATGCGCCGGCCAAGAACCGTCCGCGCTGCCGGGCATCGGCCTCCAGAGAGAAAACAAACGGATAATCTTCCAGCCCCGTGGAAACAGAATGCCAGGTCCATCCGCTGTCCTCCGACCGCCAGATACCATCACCATGTGTTGCTGCGTAAATCGTGTGGGGATCGAATGGATCGATTTCATAATCTGTCACGGTATAAGGGAGTTGGATATAATGATTGTTCCGCGGGTTCCAACTGCCGGTACCGAAATCGAACGCATACTGATTTCCCCTCATATCGAAAAGGAATATCCGATTGTCATCAAAATCGGTCATCAGACATGGCAACGCCCGTCCTTGCGGAAAATCCGGGACCTCATTAAACGTGCCACCGCCATCAATGGATTCTTTCATTCCCGGTGGATTATAAATCGGGCTGTCTCCGCAAATCATGATACGATCCGGATTGGCCGGATCGATGGCCAGCTCGAGCCAGCGTCTACCGCTGGTGCCCGAGCAGAGAGAAAACGAATTACCGCCATCGACGCTTCGATAGACAGCATTGGCGCCACATGCAAACAGGGTTTGCTGATTCAGGGGATTGATGACGAGCCGGATGCATGATTGGGGTAAACCAGTGGGAGTCCAGGGATCAAATGATAGTCCATACGTCGTCGAAATCCATGAACCGGAGGATTCACTGCACGCATAAATCGTTGACGGGTTGATCGGGTGCACCACAAGTTCCCTGATATCACGGGTATTGACCGGAACCGATACCGGCACCCAGGTATCCCCATGATTCACGGAGCGATAAATAGTTGCCGTTGTCGGGTTGCTGGAGTCGCGATGGCTCAGCAGCAATACCGTCTGATTGTTCTGCACGCATGCGACGATCCGTTCGGCCTGGAGTTCCTCCGCCCAGGGTTGTGTCCAGGAAACGCCGCCGTCATCGGATCGGGCGAATCCTCTCAGATGTGCGGCATAGAGTCTGTCCGGAGCCAGTGGATCCCGGGTGATATCCCGGATGAACAGGTTGGTCAGTCCGGGATTGCATGCCATCCAGATCTGACCCGCGTCCCGGGATGTGAAAACGCCGTTGCCCTCCGTTGCCATGACCATGGAGAACGGGTTTGATGGATGGACCAGTATTTTATTGACGCAGACATTCCGCAAACCGTGATTCCGGATCTGCCATGTGTTCAATGCCGGCAGAAAGGCATAACAGCCCGAATCGGTACCGAGTAGGATATTGCCGGTTTTCGACGATTCTGTCATTGAAAACACCCTGTTTCCCTCGCGGATCGGTGTGACCATCGGTGTCCATGTCCCGGTCGATTCCCGGAATGCATACAGCCGTCCATTGCTGGCGGCGATCAGATCGAAATCGCCGGTGGAAGGGCATACCAGGGTATCGATCCGCCAGTCGGGGTAAAACGGGGGCAGCTCAATCCAGGTGAACCGGCCGTCTATCGAACCATCACCTTTCCAGATTGTGCCTCCGTTATCCCGGTTGCTTCCGGCGTAGAGAGTATCCGGGGTGTCGGGATCGATGCAGATCGCCGTGATGGTGGCGACGGGATTCTGACCGTCAGAATGAAAAATCCAGTCATCACCGATCAACCGAACCAGCCGGCTGATCCCATGATGGGCGGTTGCGAGATAGATCGTGTTGGTATCCGCGGGGTCCATCACCATATCGTAGACGCTATCATCGACATTCGATAGAGTGATTTCCCATGCGCTGCCGGTGTGGCGGAGGCGGGCGATGCCTTGGTCAGCCAGTCCGATGAACGCTTCCCGGGGATTCAGCGGATTGACCAGACCGGTAATCATCTCCACCGTTACAGGGGTTTCCAACGCGGTCCACGTGTCGCCATTGTTTTCCGATACGCGGATCGTGTTACCGTATGAACCGGCGTACAGCAGACCGGACTCCCCCGGCGATGCGAAAATCCGAAAGTAGTTTCCGGCATCCGACGTATCTAGAGGATCGGTATCCCGGTGTTCCCATGTTAACCCTTCATCGTCGGACCGGTACCAACCCGTGATACCGCCGCCATATACCCACACGGTATCATCAGATGACCAACCACAGGATACATTCTGTATACTGCCGACGGATTGCGTTGTGCTGGTCCATCCCGAACAGGGATCTTCCAATGCATTCCCCGTTCCGATGCCGGCTATCATGATCCACCATGCGATCACATAAAACCGGGTTATCGTTCTCAAGGAAGCGTCTCCTGGATTGTGTCACGATGATTGAATTCGGGTCTGCCGCTGAATGAAAATGCAGCCCATTTTCCGGGATGTCCCGAATACGATGCCCGTGCTCGCTGCGCCTGGGCCAGAGCATCCGGTGCGGAGTTACCCCTGCGGATCAGTTCCTGCACGTCCCGGATAAATTCCCGGCAAAATTTCGCATCGACCAGCCACTTGGTGGCCAGAACCTGTTCCGCGCCTTTGCACAGGATGGCTTCGGACAGAGAAATTCCGGCGTCATCCAGTGAATCGTCGTGGATCCGATCCGATTCGCAGCCCACCAGGATCATCAACGACGTGGTTTGAAACGTGAGTTTCGACAGGATATCCATCACGGTGTAGGGTTCAGAGAGCGCAAACATCATCCGGGACAGGAATGGCTGAAACCGGTCGAAGGTGGCATGGGTTTCCAGGAGCACGTCGTGGCAGGCGGGAGCATGCCGCTCGAATGCGGCTGCCGTGGCTTCGTGAGCGCGAAACCATAAATCGTGCTGCGGTGATTTGCCGCAGCATGCCGCTGTCGGAAACCCGGGTTCGTAGGGATTGGTCTGTTGATTCGCACCGATGTGCGGCGTAAACCAGGAGCGGGAAGGCTCTGCGTTTACAGCGATCCCGTATGGTGCTGTCATCACGCGGTGGAACAGAGCGGGTGAACGGAAATAGTTCACAGTCCGGGCTGGAAAGATCAGATACTCGTCCCGGCCGTCCGCCGTGGGATGGATCAACGCTTCAACAGGAATCTGGCTCAGAATCCCGCTAGCAAAGACAATCAGATCAGTGTTATCTCCGATACAGGATTGCACAGGATCAATCAACACACGATGCAGGAATGCATATGCCGACCGATCCGGGCTCTCCGCTGCCGGGTGCCGGGATTTCATTGGATCCATTGCACGTATCCGCTGGTATATCAAACCGGCTTCCATGAGCAGGATGCTGGCCTCGACCATGCCACGCAGGCTCCGGGTGTGCCGCTTTCGGCGCCATCGCCGGAGTTTTTCGAAGTACCGGTCACCAATCACCCGCCAAGGGATGCTGCAGCAGGCGTTTCCGGTCGCCAGAGTATCCAGCCAGTTTCGAACTGTGCCCGTCAGACCGGTCAGCGCGGTATGGACTGCGTCAGCGGCGTGGCGCAAGCTGTCGCTGGTGGGTACCGTGATCAGCCGAAAAGGCCCCGATGCCGGTATCACCGCCGCAACCAGTTGCTCATCTGCCAAAACATACGCCAGGGCGATGGCATTTCTGCCCGCATAATGCCGGGCAAGATGGGCCTGAATCGTCGTGGGATGTGTTGGGGTCCATGCCAGGGCTCCAGGCGATAGGTCGTGACAGGTGAGAATCTCACTGTACAGGGCACGGATGTCGGTCAGGATCCGTTGGTGTTTCCAATCGGTCTCCGGTTCATGCTGATTGGATTCATTCATCAGCTGGCGGCAAACATCCATATATTGACTGTAGAGTTTTCCGGCTCCAGGATGACGGCTGAATTTCACCAGGTACGGCAGGGACGTCGAAAAGATATCCGCCCTGTCGGATTCAATAATGTCCAGCACGCCGGCAACACGATCCGCTACGGGAAGCTGCGCCATACCCAGGCGACGGATCAAGCTGTCACGATAGATCCCGGAGAAACGCCAGCGATGAGTGAAATGGATCAAATCGTTTTTCAGAGTCCCAACCATCGATGCGGCGTGCTGGACAGCATCGACTGCCTGGCGCGACCCGTCATTCTGTTCGGAGACAATCTGGGCTTTCAAGCATGCCAAGGCCAATGCCAGTGGCGCATGATTCATGCCGGTTGCCGCCAGCGTGTCCGATCCCGTATTCAGCGCTTTCAGCGCTTGATCCAGCCGTGATTGTGCCCGATACAGTTCGCTGCGTTTGATGTGCAAGCGCACCGTGTCAATGCTGGGAGGTGCGGTTTCAAATCCTGTTTCGGCGGCAGTCAGTTCCGATTCCGCCTCATCAAAGCGCTTTTGCCGGATGCGGAGTTCGGCGATTTGCACCCGGATACGGGCGGCCTGCAGACATTGTCCCGGAAGGGATTCAAACAGCGCTAACGCGTGCCGGTGGCACCGTGCGGCGAGACGGATATAGTGCCGTTCCCGGAATGCCATAGCCCAATTGGTCAGCATTTCCGCTTTCTGTCCGGGATCGATTTGCAGACCGTTTCTCTCATCGCTGAGAATCTCCGGGAACAGCCGATCCAGTTCGGACAGGTTGCGAATCCGGTAAAGAAACTCGCCGGCTTGCAATCGGAAATCCAGCCGAGCAGGATCCCGGGGATCGGTCAGGTGCTGCATCAGACGCATGCCGCGGCTGGAGGCGATCTCGGCGGATGCCAGATCACCCGAGAGCAGACTGCAGCGCAGCCGGGTCGTCAGCAGGCGCAGCCGGATTGCCGGCAGGCGGGAGTTCGCGGCTTCGAAATCGCGTATCGGGTCAGTGCCATCGGCAGCCTGGTTCAGAAGATCATCAGCCCGGTCCAGCCATTCACGGGTCCGCGAAATTGTATTCCGGGCCAAGTGGATTTGTGCGATGGAGTTCATCAGCAGAAGGCAATCGCACAGCATCGGATGGTGGGGCTTCGGCAAATGATACTGTGCGGCATCCGATAGATGCATTTCCACCACGGGATGATCCGCCGAAATGACGGAATTGTGGATACCGTCATCGAGGACCTGACCCCGATCGATTTGATTGTGAATGCTCATCCGAGTACACCAGTTGATCACGGTGGAATAGTACGGAAACGCTTGGATGGGATCACCCCGGTGCACCAGCAGATCGCCGCATCGTCGGATCCAGGTCATTGCGCACGCCGGATCCCGGTATTTGTGCAGGATGACCGCTGCCCGGTCCATCAGTCGCACGGCTTCAGTCCGGCCGGTCTCGACCGCATCGTTCAGAATGGATTCGGTATAACGCCGAAGTGTATCGGTCAGCAGGCGGATCAGGGACAGATTGATGACGGCGAATGCCGGACCGTCATCGGCATGCACGGCGATGGCCAGCATCTGCCAGAATTGGTCGGGAGACGGTGTTGCCATGGGAAAATGGGAAGGAATGCTATCCCAGATATCCCGGATCATCACCTGATACTCCGAAGCGGTCATTGATTCGAGTTGACGGGTCAGTTCACCTGGATCCCCGGCTGATTCCCAGGGTAGGATGCTATTCATCGGATTCGTCTTCAGCCCGCAGAAACGCCAGTAGATCGGCTTCGCGTCGCTTGTTCAGGTATTCAATCGGGCACTGTCCCTGCAACCCGGCCTGCGGCGAATACCACCAGTTCATTCGTTTCACCACGTGTGGGCATCGTCTTTCCAGTCTTCTGCCAATCTCTTCAATGTCCATCGGAAACAGGAACCGGATCCGGATATGCCGCGGTGTCGAATCACATCCAGTATCGTCAATAGTGATATCGGCAAGATCCGGCCGGGAATAGTCATGCAAAACTTCGCAGACGGTCTTGGAAATCCAACGGACGGGCATGTCGTCTCCCCGGACCGGCACGCATTGAACAGTAATATGGTGCGGTGGCTCCGATGGCTCCGGCGGTTCCATAAATTCCAGGCGATATACATTATCGGTGGGAGTGATGAGCACGCTCAGGGTAAGACCGGTCCCGTCATCTTTTTCGTGGAGTTTTACGATGAATCGGCCGTCATTGGACTTGAGGAGCCGGATCGAATCGGGTGCATCGGATGCGAGGGGGAGCTTGTTGTTGGTGGCTGGTATCGTTTCATTGCCACACTCGGCGGGCTGTGCTGGTTCACAGACAGCTGGGAAATCCGCGGACAGGGTATCCGGCGCAGTCATCGTCATATCCGGGCACAACATGAATGTGCGGGATGCAAAAAATGCCTGATGATAGGCTGCTTCCATTGCCGGATCGAACCGCTTTCCCGTGGCGAACGCCAGTGCGTTCCGGACGGCACTGAGTTCCTCGGTTTCCCGATCCATACCGGCCAATTCCACCATCAGCCGCTTGAGATTTTCGGGGCTGAATTGCGGTGCCGGGGAATGCGCTCGTGTGCCGTTGTGATCCGTCACCGTCGATCTCCTTTGTGCTCGAAACGACTCGACTGCATGAGACGACCTGCGTCTGTGTCAGTACTTTTTTGCATCGTTATGTCTGTATGCACGGTGATGCCCTGGGCGATCAGCGTTTTTTCCAGTTTCCGTTTGAACCGGTGATAAATGACGTCGATATTGACCGGCGTGATGGAGCCGAAGTGTTCCGGCAGCATGGCAGCGATTTCGATGGAGCGATATTCCTGTATCTTCAGGTTGATGATGTATTGATCGCGATCGGTGAATTTGCGGCGGACCTTTTCGATGGTTGTCAACAGCTCGTCAAGTTCAAGATATTCCTGGGGGTTCCATGTGCCGTTTTGATCCGGCGGGTGGCGATCCTGGGGGGATCGGTGTGAATCGGTGGTTAGATCGGGCACGGGTATTTCACGGTGGTATTTTTTTCGCGACCGCAGGAAGTTGAGAAATAAATTCCGGACATTGAGTATGTGCCATTCGAGTTCACAGGGTGTGTCCGCCTGTTGTTTTTCAAGGTATTGGCGAACAAAATCCTGTCCGAAATCCCGGGCATCTTCAATACTATTGATCCGGCGCATGCAGTAGGCGAAAGCAAACCGACGCGCCTCTTCTGCTGCGTGAATCCGTTCGGTTTTATTCTGTTCTACGGAAACTGCATTCATGGTTCTGCCGTGACGGTGATTCCTTTCTGATCCAGTGCTCTTATCGTTAAAAAACAACAAGTGAAGATTATCTTACATCGGATTTTAAAAACAACCGCGGCGGACTGCAACGGCATCTGACTAATGATGATCATGATTGATAAAAACTCACGGCCACGTTATAATAAAAGCAGATTAATGAGGAAAATTTGGTGAGAGAGAATCTTGTTCCGACAAATGTTCACAATGTCCTCTTCGTTTGTATGCCTCATATCTGTTGCCATGGGTCTTACACACAGAAGATCGTGTCCGAATGATTGTCACTATCCGTTTGAAAAACAAACAGCGTCCCGCGCGCGTGTTTCGAACGATACCGGACAAAGCAATGATCATGACCTCCATCAGCGAGGAGATGCCACATCTATGACAATTCCGCCGACGATTAAAGCACTGGATCGACGCCGACACATTCGATGGATCTATCGCTTTGCATTCCCGATCATCGCGATTGCAAGTATATGTGTGTTGGCTTACAGAACGGATGGCCGCCTCCGTGTAGAAATACTTGGGCATGTCCGATTGGCTGCCGAAACGGTAAACCTAGAACGCATACAGGCTCTTACCGGTGAGGAATCTGATCAGGAATCATTAAACTACCTGAAAATCAAGAATCAATTACGCGATTTATGTTCCACCCATCCGTTGTGCAGATTTATTTATCTTGTCAGGCGCCATCCGGACCCGGCATCAGGAACAGATCCGTCTTGTAAAAAAGGTCCGATTTTTTTTCTCGTGGACAGTGAGCCGGTGGGTTCTGAAAATGAATCGCCGCCCGGACAGCTTTATCTGGAAGCATCAGAGGATTTTCATCGTGTATTTGATACACTTGTGGAAGATGTTGAGGGTCCGCTCACTGATCGATGGGGAACGTGGGTAACAGCCTTCCTGCCTCTTGTCCAACCGGGAACCGGTAAAGTTATCGCCGTTTTATGTATGGATATCGATGCCCGCAACTGGAACCGGGCCATTATCCGTCGCATCGCCATACCGGCAACTCTGGTACTTATAATAGTGATTGCTCTGGCAATACCTCTTATCCCATTTAATCGATATCAAATCGAACCGTACGCGCAGGATACTCATCCCGGATTTCGGCTGAGACAAAAAATGGGGTTGATTCTGGTCGTATTCCTGACAATGATGTTCATTGTTCTATACATGGGGTCTCGCTTCGTCATTCAGGAAGGCTTCGCCATGATCGAAGCTTTTGAAGTCCGCAAGGATGTTGATCGCGTTTTGCTGGCAATGAAGGAGCGGAAAAACGAGCTAATCTCGATTGTCCAGGACTGGGCTTATTGGGATTCCACTTACACGTTTGCGCACGATGCGAACGAGGACTATATACGCGAAAATTTGACCTCGGAGACCTTTTCCGTTCTGAGGATTCATCTTCTTATTATCGCAGATGTATCCGGACATGTTCAATGGGCGGGAGCTGTCGATCCGGATAAGCCGTCAGAACTGATATCCGGAGAAGCCTTCGAGGAAATCTGGGGTGATTTTCGTCTCCCCGATATAACCAGAGATCTGAATACACCGTGTTCCGGTATCATGCTTCAAGATCAAATCCCCGTCCTTATGGCAATTAGTCCCATTTTGACCAGCAAACGCGAAGGACCTGTCCATGGGTATTTTTTGATGGGACGCCGCATCGATGAATATGAGACCGAGAAGCTGGCAACAACGCTAAAATTGAACCTTTCGCTGATCCGAACAGATCGCAATCTCAATACCGAACTTTCGGAAATCGTCAAGAATCTGATAATTGATCATCACCCTATTGTGCACCCTTTGGACAACGAGATTTTAACGGCTTACGGTCTTCTTAATAGTATAGACGACCGTCCCGCCCTTCTTGCTAGAATCAGTATGACCCGGGATGTCTACCGTCAAGCACTTCAAACAACGAATCTCCTGGCCGTCATACTCAGTTTTGCGGGTATTGCCAGCATTTTGATTATCTTTGCCCTGATCCGGAAATTGGTTCTAGTGAAACTCGAATACCTGAGTCATAACATTCATCGAATCATACAAAGCGGAAACTTTTCGGGATCGATTTCATGGAAAGGGTCTGATGAATTAGCCGAGTTGACTCATGATATCAACAGACTCCTGGAGGCGGTGACACGGTCCAGGTGGGAGCTTGTCACCAACGAGCAGTTTCTTGCCGCCACATTGGGTTCCATCGGCGATGGTGTCATTTCCTGCGATACTACCGGAAGGGTGACAAACCTCAATCGAGCAGCAGAAATACTCACTGGATGGAGCCTTGCCGAAGCAAAAAACCTCCCATTGCACGACATCTTCAAAATCCTCAATTCACGGACGCGCGAATCAATCGCTACACCAATCGAACGCGTTATTCAGGAAGGTGTCACCATCGATCTGGCGAATGATACCGCACTTCTCGCACGCAATGGAACGGAGCGGCAGATAGCAGACAGCTTCGCACCCATTCGCGACTCATCGGGTGCTGTAATCGGTGCGGTCCTCGTATTCCATGACATGACGGAAGAATATCAAAGACGGGAAATCTTGCGCAACTCCGAAGCTTTTCAGCGGGAGTTATTACTCAATCTGCCGGCGGGAGTATTAATCATCGATCCTGTGACCCGCATGATTGAACTGGTCAACGAATACGCAGCATCTCTGACCGGTTCGACGGTGGAGCATATGGTTGGACAACGCTGTCATCGCTTTATCTGCCCGGCAGAAGAAAACACTTGTCCCATCTGCGATTTGGGAAATGTAATCGACAATTCGGAACGATTGATGTTGCGTTCTGACGGCACATGTATTCCCATTCTTAAAACGGTCAAACGAATGGAATTGGGAGGCCAGGAAAAGCTTCTGGAATGTTTTGTGGACATCTCCGACCGTAAGGCAGCCGAAAATCGGCTGAGGGCATTCACCCAGTGTCTGTTGGAGTTCAGCACGGATACCCGCGCCAATATCAACCGTCTGGTGGAAATATGCGGTCTTCTACTTCATGGAACCAGCGCATTTTACAATCGTTTAGAGCATGATGTATTGGCATCCATCGGCCAATGGAGAACACCTCCTGATTTCGAGTCTCATGTTCCGTCGGAGGGGAGTATCTGCCTTGATGTGATCGTTGAAAACTCCGATCAGCCAATGGTTATCCGGAATCTGCAGGAATCAACTTATGCAGATACCGATCAATGGATGTCAACCTGGGGCATCGAAACATGTATCGGTATGGTCGTGAGAAGCAGGGGATCCGCTGTCGGTGCCCTCTGTGTCGTCTTTCAGGATGACACCGAACCAATCGAGGACCATCTCAATCTCCTGCGTCTGGCCGGATTCGCTATTGCGGTGGAAAAAGAACGCCAAAGACAGGTACAGATGCAGGAACTCCTGACCGGAATCGCTGCAACCTATATCGATCTACCTCTCGATAAAGTGGATGAAACCGTTCAGCAGTCTCTCGGCGATATGGGCCGGTTTGTTGATGCGGACAGAGTCTACATTTTTGAATATGACTTTGATCGGGATATTTGTCGCAACACGCATGAATGGTGTGCAAACGGTATCGAACCTCAGATCGAACATCTCCAGGATATGCCTCTCTCTTTAATCCCCGATTGGGTTCAATCGCATCAATCCGGGGATGTCATCAATATTCCGGATGTTTTTACATTACCTCAGGATAACGCTATCCGCCGGATACTTGAACCGCAAAGCATTCGAAGCCTGATGACTGTCCCGTTGATGGATGCAGACCGTTGCCTTGGTTTTGTCGGCTTTGATTACGTTGTGAAAGCGCATGAGTGCGACCGACAGGAAGAGCACCTGTTAACAATGTTCAGCCAGATGATGACAAGTATTCGTCTGCGGCGAGAAGCGGAAGATGCACTGAGGCAGCATCAGCTTCGAGCAGAAGCGGCCAATCGCGCAAAAAGCGCCTTCTTAGCAAACATGAGTCATGAAATCAGGACACCCATGAATGGTGTGATCGGAATGACATCTCTCCTGCTCGACACGCATCTGAATCAGGAACAGCGGCAATACGCGGAACTGGCTGTGGCCAGTGCCGATTCGCTGCTGTCACTGCTAAACGACATCCTGGATTTTTCTAAAATGGAAGCTGGCAAACTGGTTCTCGATCACCATGATTTCAGTCTCCGGAAACTGATCGATGAGGGTATGGCACCGCTGGCACTCCAGGCACAGAAAAAAGGGGTTGAATTTATTATTTCTGTGAATCCGGATGTGACGGATCACCTGTTTGGCGATTCGAGCCGATTACGACAAATATTGCTCAACCTTGCCGGAAACGCGGTCAAATTTACCGACAAAGGCGAAATCATAATCAGCGTGATGGAGGTGACAGAGCGAGAGTTTGACAGTGATAGACCCTGTGAAAGCGCTGGTGGAGTTGGGATCGCTGTGCAGGATGACCCCCTGTTGATAATCGAAGATGAACGATCATTGGAATCTGTTGGCAGTTGTCTTCTCCGGTTTACCGTAACCGATACGGGGATCGGGATTGCCAAGGATAAGCAAGAGCTGCTGTTCCAGAAATTCAGTCAGGTCGATGCTTCCAGCACACGTCGCTTCGGAGGCACAGGATTGGGACTTGCGATAGCGCGACAGCTGACATCTCTCATGGGCGGAGAGATAGGTATTGAATCGCAGGAGAACCAAGGTGCGACATTCTGGTTTACAACCAGGTTGAGGAAGCGATCTGAGACGCAATTGGACATGAATGCAGCGACCACAATCACAGAGACCCTATCGAAAGTTAATATTCTCATTGTTGATGATAACGCGACCCAATTGCGTGTACTGTCCTCCCAGCTCCAGGCATGGGGATTTCACACGTATACGGCAACAAGCGGACCGAAAGCCTTGCATACTCTCGACGAAAACTTGAAGAACGGAACACGTATCCAAATTGCAATCCTGGACAACCAGATGCCGGATATGGATGGGATCGAGCTGGTACAAGTGATCCGGCAGAATCCCCTGTTTAACTCGATGCGGTTAATCATACTTGTGTCGATGGATCAAACCGGAGATACCCAGCGTTTTAGACAGGTCCGTGTCGATGCCTGGCTGACAAAACCGGTTCGAGTCAACACACTGTTTGACACGATTCAGACACTCCTCACACAAAACACGTCACCGCCAGTGACAACCCCTGTGTCGGAAAGCGAGATAACCGCTCCTCCCATTACGCCTCGGATTCTTCTCATCGAAGACAATGAAACCAATCGAATGGTGACGGAAAATACCCTCCGTAAACTTGGAATTCAAACCGAATCCGCTGGAAATGGGTTTGATGCCCTTGATCTGCTGGAACGAAACCGATTCGATCTGATTCTAATGGATATTCAGATGCCCCGGATGGATGGTTTTGAAACAACCCGGAGAATAAGAGATCGGGAGGCCGCCATCGCCGAATCAACCGAAGTTGACCCGGCATTGAACAGGGAAACCGGCAGAGGGCATATCCCGATCATCGCGATGACAGCTCACACCTTGGATGGGGACATGGAAAAATGCCTTGAAGCGGGAATGAATGACTACCTTTCCAAGCCGATTGAACACCATCGCCTACAGGACGCTCTTATGCGTTGGCTTCCTCATCGCGATTGGCTGAAAACAACGTCTCAAATCAACCCGGTATCGGAGAAGAAATCGTTCGCAGACCATTCACCGCGACTCGGACACAACAGTCAAAACGGAAGCATATCCAACACGCATGTTTCTCTTTCCGCCACTAGCGCTGCAAGAGCGTCGCTTGTCTTCAACCGGGATGCCTTTCTTGAGCGGCTTCTTGGTGATGAGATGCTTGCAGAGATGGTTCTTCGCGGATTCCTGGAGGACATTCCGCACCAAATCGAATCGTTGTATCAGGCGATCCAATCCGGAGATACTAAACAGGCCGAGAATTGCGCTCATTCGATAAAAGGTGCTTCTGCGAGCATCGGTGCGGAGGTGCTTTATGAGATTTCTGCACAGATGGAACAGGCGGGAAAAAAGAAAGATCGTGAAGCATTGGAAGTTCTCATGGGAAAGGTAAAAGCTGCCTTCGATGTGTTTAGAAGGATATCGGGTGAAGATTTTCAGGGGGTACTGGAATAAGCCGGACCAGGTAGAAGGAAGAAAACCATGCGTATCTTGATTGCAGAAGACGATTTGACCAATCGAAACATGCTGGCGGCGGTTTTAAAAAAAGTCGGCTTTGATCCGGTCGAAGCCCGTGATGGAATTCATGCATGGGAAGAAATCGGCAAGCCTGATGCTCCCCGCTTGATCATTCTGGACTGGATGATGCCGGGAATGGACGGCATGGAAATTCTTCGCAGAGTGCGCAGTTTACCAATCGGACAATCGTTCTACATCCTGATGCTGACCAGTAAAATCGAGAAAGCGGAAATCATTGCTGGTCTGGCTGCAGGAGCTAACGATTATCTGGCAAAGCCATTCGATCCCGGTGAGTTACAGGCCAGGGTGGAAGTTGGTCGCCGGATGCTCCAGTTACAGGATATTCTGACAGCGAAAATAGGAGAACTGAGCCAGGCTCTTGCCGAGATAAAAACGCTCCGCGGTATTTTACCTATTTGCGCTAACTGCCATAAAATTCGTGATGATAAGGGGTATTGGAAAAAGGTTGAGGTTTATATCCGCGATCACTCGGAAGCGGAATTCAGCCACGGTATCTGCCCGGATTGTATGAAAAAACTATATCCCGCTTTTGTGAAGAACCCGGAATCAAATGATTAAAAGAAAATGTGAACCCGACAGCTTTTGGAGGTCTCATGAATGCAAAACAGTCACATTTTACATCGGTTGTCATAAACAATGACGCTGCACAACTCCATTTTCTATGCGGTCTCCTAAAATCCGAGGGAATTACAGTACAGGCCTTTTGTGATGCTGAATCCGCGCTTACGGCGATGAATCCGGCAAATCCCCCCGGTTTGATCGTAACCGATCTCTCTATGCCAGGACTCGACGGCTGGCGCTTCTGCCGACTGCTCCGATCAGCTGAATACAAACCTTTTAACCCAATACCCATCCTGGTCGTCTCTCCGACATTTTCGGGAGACCACACTGAAAGGATCGCGATCGATATCGGCGCAGATGCCTTCCTGTCCGCTCCAGTGGATGGCCATAATTTTCTCAAACTGGCTCAGATGCTCCTGACGGGAAAGAAATCGCACCACAAGCCACGCGTATTGATCGTTGAGGATGATCAAACCATGTTGACTTTGTTAAGAAAAGCCTTCATCTCCCATGGCTGGCACGCCGATAGTGCAGCTACTGGTATAACCGCTATCGCGACCTTCAAAAGGAATCATTATGATGCCGCCATTCTGGATGCGGTCCTTCCGGATGGATCCGGTGACTCGCTGCTTGATGCCTTTCGCACTCAGCCTGACTGCGTTTGCTTGATTATTGCCAGCGATCCATCACAGGAGCAGGCTCTTTCCTGGATGAAACGAGGTGCTGCAGCTTACCTTCGTAAACCTTTTCATCCGGCCATCCTTATCGAGCTTTGCATCAGAACCCGTCGTGAGAGAAATCTTCTTCGGGCGGAGGCGTTACGTGAAGAGCGGACGCGGAAATTACGAGAAAGCGAAGCCTTTTATCGAATGCTGTTCAACAGCGTCAACGATGCCGTTCTGGTTCATAAAATCGATCCCGACGGAACCCCGGGAAAGTTCATTGCTGCCAATCGTGTCGCCATCGACAGACTGGGATACAGCCTGGACGAAATTCAACAACTGACTCCCAGAGACATTTCACTGGAGGAGTCGTTTCAACAGCTTGTCAAGGCCCGATCTGAAATCGCGTCAAAAGGAACAACCTTGTTCGAAACCATCCATCTTACCCGGAGTGGTCATCGTATCCCGGTTGAAAGTCAGGTCAGCGTCCTGGAATTTGCCGATCAACGCGTGGCGGTTTCCGTTGCCCGTGACTTAAGTGAGCGCAGACAGGCGGAAGAACAACTCCGTGAAAGCGAAGAAAAATTCCGCTTCCTGGTGAACCATTCCTGCGATTTAATATGGATGATGCAAGAAAATGGCATTTTCTCCTATGTCTCCCCCTCCTGGAAAAACATCCTTGGCTACGAACCTGCCGATGGGAACGCTAAAGTAAAAGGGACCCGTTTTAGGGGTCAGTGCTAAAGTAAAAGGGCACCACCTCCAACTCTCTCCGGTTATACGG
>JAFGMN010000253.1 GCA_016927515.1 candidate division CSSED10-310 bacterium
CAAAGTTACATTCGGGAATTGCAGGGGCATCCGAAGCAGCGTGAGCGGCTTGTGAGTTTGGTTCGCAACCGGCATCTATTGAAGCGCCGGTTTGGAAAGGTACACATGGCCGCCGGAGTGCCATTGGTGCTATCCGATCTGGTTCCCCGCGATGGAACAGCTGTTGAACAGAAAGATGTAATCGGAAGTGCCATCATGGATCGGATACGGAAGACAATGCCGGTTACCGCATGTTCTCTCCTGGCAGCCGTCACCATTGGACTGCCTCCTCATCAATCGTTTTCGGAAAATGCAGTGATCGATGATGCCATCGATCTGGTTCTGGCGATCCGTGACTGCCATCCGGAAAGCCGATTAGCCGACGACGTGCGATCGGGTCCGGGGGAGCGCAGCCGCTGGTTGGCAGCGATTGAGCGCATGGTTGAATACGAGAATTTCATTCCGGTACCATCCGGTGGTCTCCAGGTCAACCCGAATCGTCGGTATCAGGTGGACTATCTGCGAAACAGCATCATGGGTCTGCTTTTGGGACCGGCGCTGGTGGCATGGGAACGATTGCACGGCAGTCGGGTTCAAATCGCAATCGATGATGTCGCCGGCATCGTCTGCACCGATTGGCATCCCATTCCGTTGGACAGGATCCGGAATGAAATCGTGATGTGTCGGGAGAAAAGCGCGGAATGGCCGACATCCCGAATGGAACGACTGGCGCGGACGGTTGCGCCGATGGTCGCTGTCTGCGATGCAATTCTGGAGGGATTGAACCAGCGGAAAACACCCGTGGATGGCATTATATCCAGTGATTGGGCATCGCTGTTTCGAGATGTTGTTGGCCATACATTGCCAGGATATCCGGAGATGCAGACAGCGGTCTTGCAGACGGCCCTCTATAAGGGGTTCAAGCGCTCATGCCCGATTCATGCGAACCCGCAAGCAGACCACCGACATCATGAACCCGGAATCCCGGGATCATCCGAAACCGAATAGTTAAACACCCGATCCCGCTCGCAACCGCGTGAAAGCTTCCGACATCAAGACCTCGATCTCATCATGACTCTCGGATTCGGTTTCTACCATCTCATCCATATCGCCAATATATTCACCGACAATCATGCCCATGCGTAACTCCCCCGGCTGACACCCCCCTTCACCCACACCATAGGTCAAATCCACATCATCTCCCCAGTTTTCGATGATTATGTTGGCGGCCTCATCAATCTCAAATAGGCTCAGAGACTCATCGGACTGCAAATGAAGAAGTACACTGGCGGGTCGACCAAGAAACGGTTCGACAGCCGGATCGGATAAGACCAGTTCCGCCGCCTCCACCGCTCGCGTCTTACCCATGACTGTGGCAGTGGACACTGCATTGGCAGCCGATCCGGTCAGAGCATTCCTGATACGATTGAAATCCAAAGGAATCATACTGGGAGACAGAGCATCAACAAGGGTCTGAATTTTGTCTGTCACCGCTCGATGAAATGCGCCGGTAAAACCGGGAAAATCGGCCTGATCGAAGACGACGGGAGTTTCCTTCATCACGCACAATTCGGATATGGTGCTGCGGGCGGTCATGTGTCTTTTCCTTCCAACGGCTTCACAGTCTGGGAGAACAAGCAAAGTAAGAAACGGGATTCGAGCGCGTTTCAGAGCATCGGCCATCGCCGTTGTCCCACCGCTTCCGACACCATCACCCGGCTGCGCAACCAGAACAACAAAAGCTGCCCCATGCAACAAGCCGATGATTTGAGGTCCGACCGACGCCGTGGCCTTACCGGCACTGATTGGATCCCCCAAAACCATCCCTCGGAAGCTCTCATCCAGGCAGACATGGATCATTTCCCCCGAAATCTCCGGCAAATGATCCATCCAGTTGACCCGGATCAGGATCGGCCGCTTCTCTTCACGAAACCAAAGCCTGCCCAATACATCACCACCAAAATCACCCACACCGATAATGGCAATGTCACCCGCCGCTCCACCTGCATAATCACTCGCTCTGTTCATCTTTTCCTCCCGCTTCCTTGAAGGTTGCCCGCCAGACCGCCATTGGCCAGATTTCAAACTCCCACCCCGTCCCAATGACCATGAACTCCAAGCCATCGTTACTTCCATCACCAAACGGTATCGAAACTCTTCCCTGCGGATCCACATGAAGTGACTTCACACGAATCATGAACTCACGCCGCATATCCCGGACGTCAGGGTCCAATACACTCCCCGGAAATTCCGCTTCGATAATCCGCAGAATCCGCTCGGGCTCGCACGCCATCCAATAATCACCTTCCATCGGAACTAAACAGATCGAACCACCCCGGACAATAACTCCGGATTTCAACAGCATCCGCGGCAACGTGATCCGCCCCTGCTTATCCGAGATGACCGTGTGCGTTTCAAAATACATAGTTAAGTAATCCTAAGTAATATTCACCTATTTGAACCTATTAGGTATATTCATAGGTTTTTTCCTATATGTCAAGGGTATTCTCTGAAAAATCAAGATTTTTCCGAGTTTCTTCTCGTTTTCTGATTTCAGGGGTGACAGTCAGTACTTACGCCGAAAAGACAATGTCGCCATCGAGTACCGTTGTCATGATTTGGAGTTGGCCGGGTTCGAATGCATTTGGTGCCAGCGGATCGGTATCGAGAACAACGTAGTCCGCGGGATAGCCGGGAGCGATTCGTCCTCGACGGCGGAACTCCAGATCGGCAGGAAAAATCGTACAGCCTCGGAGAGCAGAGACCGCTGTCATGCATTCTTCCGGTATCCAGGCCGCTTCACAGCCGGAATTCGTTGTTCGTCGGCGCGATACGGCGCAGGAAATGTTGTGCAGGGGGTTTTCCCTATCGATCGGTGCATCTGACCCCATGACATAGTGAGCACCGGATGCGACGATGGATCCATAGGGATAGAGTAAGCCGGTCTGGTTTGCCCAGTACGTGCGGGCCATGGCCATATCGGAAATCAAATGGCACGGCTGAATTGATGCGGTGATACCGCTGGCAGCGAATCGCGGGAGATCGACTGGTTGAACGAGTTGCAGGTGTTCGATGCGCATACCGGGGATATTCGGTGCCGTCTCCCGAGCGGCGATCAGTGCATCGAGAGCATAGCGCACCGCCCGGTCTCCAATGGCGTGGATCGCTGTGGGCAGTCCGTGCTCAGCCGCTCGAACCGCTTCGATGCGCAAGTTTTTCGCATCCATGACATCCATGCCCACATTGACCGGATCATCAGAATACGGAACGAAAACGGAGGCGGTCCGAGAACCCAGAGCGCCGTCGGCATACAGTTTCAATCCTCCGATGTTCACCCGTGGACTGCCCGTACCCCGCACGACACCGATCGCCAGCGCACGATCAAAATCCTCCAGGTTGACATACGCTGTGACTTTTAGCGGCAGGTCACCGCAATCATCCATATCGCACAGCAACTCAAATTCATCCAGTCCTTCAAAGGAATGCACGGCAATAATCCCCTGGGCATGGAGACGGGGAAATGCTTCCTGTAACAGGTGCCGCTTTTCGGTGTCCGTGACGGCAGGCAACAAGTTCCGCACAACATCCGCTGCCGTTTCCCGCATGAGACCGGTCAATGAACCGTCCAAGCGGCGTTCATACCGGCCACCCGGGGGATCCGTAACATCATGTGTCAGTTGTAAAACACCGAGCGCGGCGGAGTTCAGCCAGAGGGAATGGCCATCTTTGCTGAACAATGCAGTAGGATGCTGCAACGTCACATCGTCGATCTCCATTCGGTCGGGAAATCCACCTTTCTTCCGGTGTGCTGCTTCCCAGCCTCGCCCTCTAATCCATTGCCCCGGTGCTAATCGTCCGGCGGTATTCCCGATAATGTGCCGAATCTGTTCTTCATCGAGTCCATCAAGGTGGAGTCGGGACTGCGCGATGGCGTATGCAACCAGGTGAAGGTGGGAATCGGTAAAACCTGGAACCAGGAAACGTCCTCGCATGTTTACTTTCTGAGAGTGGGCGTCGGGGGTTTCTGAGAATCGTCCGCGTGATAGAGTCACGACGCGGCATGGTTCACTCGTGTCACCTCCGCTCCAAACCATTGGACTGTGTAATTCCATGGATTGTGTCATGTGCAAATCCTTCCCGCAAAAATGCCGGATAAAACAGCCGGAATCCCGCTTGAGTTTAATCGGGAGTGGAGTATAAGGAAAGGGTGAGTCACTCTTGCATTGGAGAATGCGAAGTTTTAGTATTCGAGCGACCTGCATCGGACGATGCAGGGATAACTCACATCCACCGAACCAGGAGGTTTTAGGAAGATGATGTTTGGCAGGCACCTCGCATTATTGTTTTTCGTGAGCATGATCGTCTTCGGATTCCTGTTCACAGGTTGTGGCGGTGGTACCGCTGACGAGCCAAACGCAAGCGCTTCTGATGAGCATGCGGCCATGCCCGCCATCAAGGCAGCTGAAGAGGAAAATAAACCCGTGACCGGCGAAGATGGAAAAGCACCAAAACTCGTGTTCAAGGAAGTTGCGCACGATTTCGGCAAACAGATATCAGGAAAGGACCTGGTGCATTCGTTTGTATTTACGAACGACGGTGACGGGACGTTGATTATCGAAAACGTTAAAGCTGGGTGAGGATGCACAGCGGCCCTGGTTTCAGCCAGGGAAATTCCCCCGGGTGGGGAAGGAAAAATCGATGTGACATTCAAGACCGAGCGCCGCAAGGGAATCAACACAAAGAAAATCACCGTGACCAGCAACGATCCAACGGAACCACGTCTGCTCCTTGAAGTCAGCGCGGATCTCGAGCAACTCCTCGATGCCAATCCGCGACGGCAGTGGTTCGGCCGTCTGAAACAGGAAGAAACAGTGACAAAATCCTTCGCGTTCGAAGGAAAAGAAACAGCCACGGTGGCACTGGAATCCATCGAGCTGAAAGATCCGGTCAATAAGGCTGCGTATACATGGAAGGTGATCGATGAGAAAACTCCGGAAGGCATCCGGAATCTCCAGATCGAAGTCACCACACAAGCAGGGAAAATCGCACCGGGTCGCTTCAATGATATCCTCGTCGTCAAAACCAATCTGAAAGACGCTCCCGATATCGAACTCTATCTCAGCGGGGAAATTCTTGGACCGATCACAGCCAATCCTGCCCGCTTGTATTTCGGTCAGTACGACATGAACCAGGAAATGACGAAAACAATCACACTGACTTCGAATACCGATACGTCGTTCCGCATTCTCGAATCCACCATTCCGGAATCGGAGTTCAAAATCGATCCATGGAACCGCGATGCGGCAGTGGAGCATACGCTGACGATCCGATTGACACCCACTCTCGACCGTGACCGAATCCGTTCCAATCTTGTTGTCAAAACCGATATGCCTAGCCAGAGTGAAATGAATGTCGATATCCATGCATACAAACGGCGCGAGCGTCCCGGTCCCGGACCCATGTCACCGACCGGTCAGATGAGCGACGAAACCAAGAAAGCGAAACCCATGGGCGCTGACTTTTCCCGGATCAATACCGATGACGGAAATCGACCGCTGAAAACCGGCGATGCTCGAGATATCAAGACAGGCGATACACGCGAGATTAAAACCGGAGTGCAAAACTGAGTGCCGATGATACGACTGATTCCTCTCCTGTGCACATTCCTGCTGGGGATACCCGGAACCCCGGGTATCCTCTGCCAAACATCTCCGGATACCCAACCACTTCCATTGATCACCTTCGATACCCTTGAACATGATTTCGGACACAATGTGTCCGGGCCTCCGCTGTCATGCTCATTCCGATTCGTCAACAAAGGGTCGGCACCACTGTTTATCGAAAAAGTCAAGGCAGGGTGAGGGTGCACGGCAGTGCTGGTTACGACCAGCGACGTTCCCCCGGGTGGGGAAGGAACCATTGACGTAACGTTCGATACTCGAAACCGGTCCGGTAAATCGAGAAAAAGCATTACCGTCCACACGAACGATCCCGCCAACCGCCGGATTAAACTGATGGTCAGCGCCGAACTCGAAGAACTCCTGGCACCCTCACCTAAAAGACTGTGGTTTGATCGTATCACCGACCGCCATCCCGTCACCAGGACCTGCTCCCTCGACGGTTCACGACTCGACACCGTCTCGATCAAATCAATCCATCTGAATTCTCCGGTTCCCGACGGCGCGTACACATGGACCTTAAACGATGCCAGACCCAGCGGTCAACGATCGATCACTCTCGATGTCACCCTGCATCCCGACAAGATTATACCCGGCAAATTCAATCATACTCTGCTGATCGAAACAGACCTGGAAACAGCGGGTACACTGGAAGTACGGCTGAACGGAGAAATCGCTGGAACGCTCAGTACGGAACCCGCGCGAGTTCTTTTCGCTAACTTTGTGCCGGGTCAATCCCTGGAAGAGACTGTGGTTGTTCAGACCTGTATGGGAATGCCTTTTGTGATTCGGGAAGCAACTTCGGACGATACCGAAGTGACAGTGGATATCGAATCATCCCATCCGGCAGCGGCACATAAAATCCACATTCAATTCAATCCCGTTCTGGATCGGGAACGTCTTTTCGCACGAATCAAGATATCCACCGACCTTGCCGATCAGGCGGAGCTGTATCTTGATATCAACGGATTCAGGAAGCGCATCCCGAAAGAGATAACACCGCGAGCCGTTTATTGATTGATTCGTAAATTCTGCTTGACACGAAGATGCATTCTGAGTATTTTCAACAATCGATTCGGACAGGAATTATTCCTGATTATGAATCAGCCGAGGTAGCTCAGGCGGTAGAGCGAGGGACTGAAAATCCCTGCGTCGGGGGTCCGACTCCCTCCCTCGGCATCCCCGAACCCCTGTCGTATGGCAGGGGTTTTTTGTTATGATAGCGGTTGGAAACGGATTCCGTGGGGAGGCTTTATGCGACCGATCGATGAAGAAGAGATGCTAAACAAATTGAGGGAAAAGCTCGGACCGGCAAAAAAACAGGATGACCGAGCCGAGCTGGAGCGCTTGTTCGGAAAACGCGCGATGTCGGATGAAGATAGGCTTCGGGCAAAACTTGTCAAACCCTCGATTCAAGTTGGAGATACCGTGGACTTAACTATCGAACGGATCGCCTTCGGTGGTGAGGGTATTGGTAAAATCGGCACCGCCACGGTATTCGTACCGGACGTTGTTCCAGGCGACACGGCATCGGTCAAGATTACGCGGATCAATCATGATGTGTATCGGGGAGATGTCGTCGAAATGCGGGCCCGGTCATCCAATCGCGTGCAACCACGCTGTCCGTTATTCGGTATCTGCGGCGGATGCCAGCTTCAGTCCCTGGTCTATACGGCCCAGTTGAAAGCCAAAGAAGAAATGGCAGCTGATGTTCTCAAACGCATCGGGAATATTGAAACCCGCGTGCGCAGCTTGATCAGTTCTCCGGATGCGTTTGGATACCGTCTTCGCACCCGTGTTCATGTCAGAACTGACGGCGGTCGAGTCACTATCGGCTACTTCGCTCGTCGGAGCAACGAGCTTGTACCTCTGACCCAGTGTCCTCTGCTGGTTCCTGCCCTCAATTCCATCATCACAGCACTCCCCAATGCCCTGCCTGCACCAGGAACCGCACCCCTTCCCACCGAAATCGCTCTCCAGTGCGATGCAGAAGGGAGTCACGCCACTGTCCATATGATCGGTTCCGAACCAATCCTTTATACAGGCCTCGTTAGCGAGCGTCTTCAAACCGCCGGATGTCCTGTGATCGGCGTATCGGCTTTGGCAGGCGGTGAGTCCTCAAAAGCCGGTCACACAAGTATACGGCATGACATCGGCACAATACCCCTGACCATTTCCAGCGATTCGTTTATCCAGGCCAATCGCTATTTGTTACGCAAATTCATCGACCAGGCGATCATGTTGAGTTCACCTGCAACAGGGGATCATCTTCTGGATTTGTATTGCGGAAGCGGGTTTTTCAGCCTGGCAATGGCTCGTTTTGTCGCATCAGCCACGGGATGCGATCTGTCGGGTACGGCCATATCGGATGCTACGGATACGGCTGCAGCCATGGGTCTTTCCAATACTCATTTCATTGCCTGTGACGAAAACCGTTTTTTCAAACACCCCGACATCACGGGGAAACCGTTTTCCCTCGTCATTGCCGATCCTCCACGATCGGGATTGAGTGTTGACGTACTGAAAAACATCACGGCCTTGAAACCAGCTAAACTGCTGATGATTTCCTGTGATCCCGCAACGCTGGCCCGGGATCTCAAAGCTCTGACAGAAGCAGATTTCAGGATTCGCGTGATTCAGCCAATCGATATGTTTCCTCACACATACCATCTTGAAAACATGGTATTTTTAACCCATCGCTATACGGGGACCCAGGCTGCCAACCAGGCATTTCCGGATTTCCGTTGAAAAGAACCCCTGATCTGCGCTAGATTGTCACGTGGGAGCGGGTGGTGTCTGGTGATGCCTCCGGTCTTCAAAACCGGCGAGGGGCCTGATGAGGGTCCTTGGTGGGTTCGATTCCCATGCGCTCCCGCCACTCTTCCCCAACCCCATCCGACTATGAAAGGCCACCCATGGAATCCGAAGCAAATCGGTTCCCTATCGTTGTCCAGAAATTCGGCGGAACAACCATCACTGGCATCTCCGCTATTGCGAATATCGAAACAACCATTCGACGCCCCCTGGAATCGGGATTCAAAGTGGTTGCCGTCGTCTCGGCAATGGGACGAGGCCCAAAAGCAGGGTCCAACGCACCCGGAGATCCCTATGCGACCGACACCCTGCTCGCATTGCTACCGAAGACCGACGAGAGTATTTGTCTTCGAGAGAAAGATCTTCTGATGATGTGTGGAGAAATCATAACTGCTGTCGTCCTGGCCAGTCATCTTCGCGATGTCGGCATCTCCACCCAGGCCTTGACCGGATTCGAGGCCGGCATCCTCACCGATGAACAGTCATGCGACGCCCGGATACAAACCATCATCCCAACCCGGATTTTCAATGAACTCGAACATGTCGATGTCGTGGTCGTTGCCGGCTTCCAAGGGATCGCCGAGTCCGGCAAAATCACGACTCTCGGTCGCGGCGGATCGGATACGACAGCCATTGCCCTGGGTCACGCACTCAGTGCCGCATCCATCGAGATTTATACCGATCAACAAGGCGTCTTCTCCGCCGATCCGCGATCTGTCCCAGCCGCTGTTCACCTTCGTGACATCTATGCCGATGACATCGTTCACATGTCGTGGGCCGGCGCAAAAGTACTCCACCCCCGTGCCGCGGAGTTAATCCAGAAATTTCGTCTGACTGCTCGCGTCGGTCAGCTCACCGATCCGGATGCCATGACCACGATCTCTGTTTGCGACGAATATGAACCCCACCGGTTGATCACTGCCGTCACCCAGGGAAATGACGTTTCCCAATTCACCGTTGACCGGTCCGGGGATTCGGATCAGTCGCATCTACTCGCGGTTTTTTCGACGGTGACCCAGGCGGGAGTCAGCATGGATATGTTCACCGTGACGGAAACCCTTGTTCGGTTTACGGTCGACAGTGCCTGTACCGATAGGGTCAGCCGTCATCTGCACGCACGGGGCTGGTCGTTCACAATTCGCACACATTGCCGAAAAATATCGATTGTTGGAGCCGGGATGCATGGAATAGAGGGAGTCATGGCACGGTTCACGAAATCGCTTGTAC
>JAFGMN010000254.1 GCA_016927515.1 candidate division CSSED10-310 bacterium
ACAATGCGCGGTAATAATTAAAATGATGCGCATCACTGATTCGAACCGCCTCTTCCAGCACCGTCCGTGCGGCAACCATGTCCCCCCGGTCTAGCTGCACCGTCGATTCGAGATTCAACATCGTGGCCCAGGCCGAAGCACGTGACGTTTCATCATCGATCGAAACGACATCCTTCCGGCACTGGTTCAGGATGCTATCCACGTCACCATAGCGCCCCATGGCCCGGGCCACGACCCCCTGGAGCACCCGTAGTGTGACCGCGGTTTCCACATTGCCTTCCGGGACTTCGGCCAAACCAGCGACAACCGACGCCATGGCCGCATCGTTCCGACCCTCCCGGAAATAGACCTGCGCCATATACTGGTAGAGGAAACTCCGCTTTTCCGCGTATTCGATCCGCCGCGGAAATGATTCCAGAGCACGTAAACCGCTTTCGATGACATCCTGATGGCGGTGCTTTAGAAGAGATATTTCTGCATGTAGATAATAAACCTCTCCAACCATCTCCGGTGGCAGATCGGTCAATACCATTCTCAGCCGGTCGACCCATTTTTCCGCAGCATTGAAATTTCCCTTGTGCCGCAATTGCCACGCCGCCGCCAACCCCGTAACAACACCCCGCTCCCGGAAGCCACTCATCAACCAGTGCCAGGCCGTCCGGTCCTCTGACCACCCATTCCGCTCCATGATTTCAGCGATCTGGGCATGCCGTTCCCGCTGCTCGGTCTCGGTCATCGTTTCCAGAATCGCCATCCGGATCGTCGAATGACTGAACCCATACCCAAATTGGGTCTCATCCAGACGCTCCAGCGTCACCACATCCCGCCGCACAAGCATATCAATGGTCTCCCGGATATCCGGTTTCCCGGCAAAACATTCCAGTCGGCCGGAATCCATCGGACTATCGATCAGCGCCATAGTTTTCAGCAGAGTGATCATGTCAGGGGAAAGCGATTCCAGACGTTTCCTGAAGTGGTGCTGGATTGCAGGAGGGATTGGCAGCGGTGTATTCTGGTCTGGTTGAAGTTCCCATTGATCGTGTTCTTTGATCAACAGATCTTCAGCGATCCAGAAATTCACCGCGATGATGATCAGCCCCGGATTTCCACGGGCCAGTTTATGGACTTCCATCTGCAGTCGCCGGGACAACCGTTGAGAATCTAGCAGCATGGACAGAGTCTGACAGGTATCACTGTAGGAAATCGGTGAGAGCCAGAGAATTTGGACGCCGAGTGAACCCGGAACATTGAGTGTGTCAATTTCCCGGGAATGATGATCGTTCAGGCTGACAAGAAGTTTCCATCCGCGGGCACGAACACCTGCAATTACCAACTGCCACTGCCCGGGATCGAGGGCATCGATGGATTCGCGATGAAGAACCGCAAGCGGTGTTCGGAGCGAGTCAAGCCAGCGACTTGCCTCTGAGTTATCCGGAAACGACGGCCGGCCGCCAAACCAGTCCGCCATGGCATCGATGGATTCGCGGGTCAGTTCGATGATGGTTTCGCCGGCAATCCGTTGTTCCGCTAACCAGTGACGCAGTACGCGATACCGACCCATATGGGGGAGGCTGACAAAGAGCAAAATGCTGCCCGCACTGGACTGTTGTTTCCATTCCGACAGAGACGACATCGCATCCCGGCGTCCGACAAATGGAGCTTCGGTGAAAACAATCTGCCGGGCCGGCCGTTTTTCATATGGGTGATTTTCGAATATCTGCATGAGTCGAAGCATCAGGTTCCATGCCGAATCGGTTCGCGAACCGAGTGACTCGTGCACGGCTTCATGCAGCGCATCTTTCAATCGCCGGAGCCCCCGCTGTTCCATGCGTTGTGTGCCGTCCACCACTTCACCGGCCGAACAGGCTGAGCCGAGGCAATCGATCACATCCGCGAGACGTTGGAGGTCGCCCTGAAAATCGACCGCAGCTCGTTCCGAAACGGGTTGAATCCGATCGGTTCCGGTCGAATCCCGGCCATAGTTGATCAACCGGACATGATATTCGTTCGCGTCGGGTTCGGTCATCCATAGAATGCAATCGGGATCAAGGCGATCGAAGGAATGTTCAGCGCGGTGGAGATAGATCAAGCTTTGGCAGACCTGCATCGCCAATTGAACCAATTCGTGGACACGCCACACGCGGGAGCGAGCCGGTTGATGTTGAATCCACGGCATCACATAATAGCAGGCATCACCGGCAGTTCCGAAATGAATCACGGGAACGAGCAGGGGGTGATGGCAGGTCGCCATCACGCGGTATGCCTGTATCATGTTTCGACGGAGCGATTCCGGGGGGTTGGAGATCAGCATCTTGATAGCGACCGGGTTCCCCGTGACTCCGTCCCGGGCCTTCAACACGCGCGTGAATTCGCTCGAAAAGACTTCCTGCAATTGGTCATATCGGTCAAGATGCGTCAGATACACAACGTCTCCTCAGGGTCAACCGGGATCCATGTCCACCGGATCACCTGTCTAATTTTACCGGATGTGTCCCGTGCGACGCTAATCGCTCCAGCCGAATTCCCATATACCGTAATTCCCGAGAATACGCGTGATTGAGGGATCCGTCAGTGCGCCGATGAAACGCACACCGAATCCTGATCCGACGCCGGAAGGCCATGGGAAGGGAGAAATGATATGCATGGTCTGCGGTCCGGGTTGCACGCCGAACGTCCAGTAATCCAGCTCGCGTGTCCATTGAGGAGCGAAGAACACTTCGCCATATGCATCTAGAATGGCGAAAAAGCGGGCTTCGGGTACCGGGACCTGGAATGAGTTGCAAATTTCCGCATCCAGATAGCAGACATCGCCCGGAGTGAATGTATGGGATGGCATGATCATGGTAACACCGATATCGGAGCATCGCGGATTGGGATCGTCGGGATTGGCGGGGTCCGAGCCGTCGACAGCTTCTTTACCGTCGGGCACGCCATCACCATCGCTGTCGGGATTGATCGGATCGGTTTTAAACCGGTATTCCTGCAAATTGGTCAATCCATCAGCATCCGGATCCGCCGTCGCATCACTTACCTGATAGTACGCGGCCCAATCGTCTCCGATTCCGTCCACATTTCGGTCACTGGCGTGCAGTGGTGATGGGTCGAAGGCATCATCAATACGGTCGAAATCACTATCGCTTCGCTTCGGATGCGTCATCAGCAGTAATTCCTGAGCATTGGTCAGGCCATCCCGATCCGGATCATCAGTGGGGTTTTGATCCAATCCGCTCCAATAGACCATTTCCCAGTCATCGGCCAACCCGTCCTGATCATCATCGGCATCGGAAATCATCGCCGCATGCGTCTCGGTGCTGAATATCGCGGCGTTGTTAAATCGGTCGACAGCCTGGACACTGAAATAATAGCGGCGGCCGGGCTGCAATCCGGTCAGCGTCAAAATGTGGGTTCCGGCGGGAACAACCACGGGGGAGCGCCCTTGATCGGCTGCTGTACCGGAATAGAGTTCCGGATTGGTGCCGTAATGCACGCGATAATGATCGATATCCGGAGCTGTTGATGGCGACCATGTCACAGTGATCGACTCATTCCCATCGTTGACAGAACCAACGGACTGAACCCTCCCGGGTGGCGTCAAATCGCCCGCAGCATCGGGCGTCAGGATCAATTCGTTGGACTGGCGGCTCCAATTACCGGCAAGATCCTGCGCAACGACAATGAACCGGTACGGGATATGGTTTTCCAACCCACCGATCATCAGATCAGCGGACACCGTATCGATGACGGTATCTTCGATCGCATCCAGCGGTTTGAACCGGACCTGGTAATGGTGAACATCCCGATCGGCCGGAGCCTGCCACCATACATGTGCAGTGCCGTCACCCGTGTTCCCGATCAGATCGGCGGGGGGCTGAGGCGCAATCGTATCGACAATATGAACCGGTTGATCATAATAGCTGACCACCGGCGGATGCGTGCCGTCGTCAATTTTCGCATACAGATAGTAATCTCCAGTCGGGATACCGCTGAGATCCCAGTGGGTCAGTTGTTCTCCCTGACCGGAAGCCATGGCCAGCGCAATGGGTGCTCCATCGGCATTCTGATTGTCCGTATCGTAAAAAAGACCAACTTCGGCTATTCCATCCTTGTCATTCCCGGACCATTCAATCCGGGCTCGCTGATCAACCACGTCCACCGATTGGATCGTGACCTGCGGCGCGTCATTGCCCTGCAGTAACTGGACATCCCAGAATTCCAGCGAATCGACACCCTCGATCAGGTAATACCAGGTTCCCGATTCAGGATGACGGATACTGAAAAACCGGGCACCATCACGTTCGTTGTAGAAGATTGTCTTTCCATCGGCGTTTTCCGGACCGATGACGGCACCATCCGGTGTCCGTAGCCGCAGCACCGGAGTTCCATGACCCTCAAACCGGAAGGTGAACAGCGACCGGTCAATACCGGAAGGCACGGCAATCGGCACCGATGCCGCGGTCCCAATCCGGGTGGCCTGATCCACCAGAAACACGTCGCCTTCCACATCACGAACCGTCATCCCTGGACCCATCTGCATCGATCCCCACAGATCGAGATCGATCCATGCATAAAAATTGTATTCCTGATCCATTGCCAGACAAAGCAACTGGCCGAAAATTTCATGTGAATACCGGACCCCGTACTTCAATCCTTCACATCGATTGCTGTTGCATGTGCTCCATATTCCGGCACCCCAGAAATCACTCTGGGGAACCCAGTAATAGCCGAGCATCAGCATAAACTGACCGAGATTAACCGGTTCATCCAGGGTAAACAGCCAGTAATCGCCGGGGGGTATGGTGACGGAGCCCTGAATAGAGCCTTCGGCATGATCCGGAGTCACGAGAAGGTAGAGGGAACCTTGAATGATAGCGATATTGATCCAGCCGTCCACGCGGGTTCCGAAGGGGCTGACACACACGCGACCGGCACCGATTTCAAAATTTTCGATCACCCGGACGCTGCCGCCACCGCCGACACCCCATCCGGTATCGATGTCGAGCCAGAGCGGATCGGCGTGAACACATTTGAGCCCCATGATGTCCGGTCCGCCTTGCAGGCCGGCGATCAGCTTGATTTTGATCGAATCCGGGTAGTTGAAATAGCAGCACGTGAACGCTTCGGCCGTGCAATCGTAAATGGTGCCTGTGGCGCATTGATTCGTTGGATCGGGATACGGCAGATTGTTAAACGTGACACAGCCGCCGAGCTTGTAGAGGAAAAGGCCTGTGCTGCCGATCGGTATCTGCAGGCCGTTTCCCGCTTCGAACACCAGACAGGCTTGTTGCAGTCGATCACCATAAATGGAAAACGTGGTTTCAATTCCCAGGGTGCCGCCGGCATCTCCGAGATTCGGAATCCGCATGCGCCCATCAACACACCACTTATATCCGGTAGAAGGATATGGCAAATGCTCGATCCAGGCTTCCGGCCCGAAATTGGGGTCGAAACCGGTGATTTCAAATCCGCCTTCCAGACGGATGACCGGCAAAACAATGTGAGCCGAGTCCAGCCAAATATCATCCGTTGTGATGTGAATACCCCATGCATCCGCGTATCCACCGCCAAGATCGGGCGGCAACGTGATGTTGAAATGATCGATATGGATACCCTGATTGTTGAAATACGCGTGATCGAACGAGATGATCACGCCTGCAAGTGTGAAACTGAACCCGTACACGTTTCCGTTGACGTTTCCCGACCAGTCGAGAATGCAATCCACACGAGCGATGTGCAGCCCGATGGCTTCCACATCGATCTCCATCAGCGTCTCGATGTAAACCCATCCATCCACAACATTGACGACGAGATCAATGGGCTGGCCATACAGCAGAAATCCGGCCAATTCAACCAGTTGCGACGTATAATCGCCGGGAATCAGAACACCGTAATCGGGATTCCCCGCGACAGGCTCAAACTCGAAATCGCCAATGAAAACCGGCATGTTCACTGGTTGCAACGTGACAATCCCCTGCCCTTCAATCCATGGTGTTCCGGTGGTATGCAGGAGAAGATACGCAATTTCTCCTTCAACGGTGACATAGTCGTTGATCTGGAGATTGCCGGTCGCCCGGAAAACGCCTCCCCCCTGATTCTCGAACTGATCAGCATACACCCGGACATCCCCCACCAGGAAAGCTCCTGGCATCGGTGTCGGTGTCGATGGATTGGGTGTGGGTGTCGGTGTCGCCGTGGGTGGAACAGCCGTCGGTTCGAGCCACTGCAGAATCTGTCCCGTTGGAATGAATCGACTGTTCCATCCGGCGTTGTCTTTACACCGCACCGCGCACTGATAGGACCCGCTGGGTAAAGCGTGCGCCGTGCTGAGTTCGAAATGACTGGTTGGGCCATACACAGTGAATACATGATCATCCCCATTGCCAAACACGTCATCCTCGCTGAGATGCAGATCACTCTTGCGGATTCCCGCACGGTCACCGGGTACGTTCCATTGAAAAAAAGCCGAAGACGTCATTCCGGGTGACGGGTACGTCACCCAAACCGGGTCGTCCATCCCGTTATCTTCATACCGGACGCCGAATTTCGCCCAGCAATTCCAGTTGGGGTTGTCGTCGAGCAATCGCCACTCCGTGTCGAGACCCGAAAACGGAAGTCTTGTGAAACCCTTCTTCCCCAGCAACTCGGCGGATCCGCTGCCGTCATCATCGAACAGCTCGACGGAAATACTATACAAACCATCTCGGGGAATCGGTATCCGGGCTATATATCCGAATACGGCGTCACACGCTTCACCGTCACATCCTTCCACGAGATCGGACACGCCGTAAAACGACCAGGCACCTCCCCATCCCGCATACCATAACGATACAAACGGATCACTGTTGTTCCATAAACCGTCGCGATCAGCATATCCATCCGCCCGCAGCACCGTTACCTCGAGAACATCCGTCATGCTCTTTCCCTCGGGAAGACCGCCATCCAGAGACGCCATCCGCCGGATTCCCTGGCGCAATCGGCTTTCCTCCTCTTCGGTGATGCTTTCGTCCTCATCAAATACGGGAACACCCGCAGGATAAAAAGGAGGGCGCCCCGTCCCATTTCCGCAATCGCACACGGCCGCGTGAATCATCGGAACCCCGGCACCGATCATCAGCATCCAGACCATCAGACATGCCAACCAACGCATCGCACTCATCCTATATCCTCCCCCCTCGCCGTTCGACACTTCCCACCGGCAACCTCATCATCAGGATGCAATTCATCGCTCCACCGTATATGATGAAGTCAGGGCGATTGTAAATTATGGTCTTCTTCCATGTCAACACAAAGCGTGTAAAAAGATGTAGATACAATGTTTTGGTTCTATTTCTTATCCATTTAGCTCTGATTGGAACCGTGCTGCTGACGCATCCTTCTACATGTGTCGCAAACACACCACTGGGTCCTGGCCGGGAAACCGGTGAAGCCGATCTTTCAGTCATCACGCTCCAGGCAAACAAAATTCCATGGATCGGTAATCGCGAAATCGTTGCCGTCAAACTGATCCGGGATCAATGGTCCTTCCGGAACCATTCGTTTCATTCCCGAACGGATAATCGGCGTCTGTCCGCTCGCGAATGGCTGGAAGAAACCCGCAGCGTGATCACGATCAATGCCGGTCAGTTCGATACCGATTACCGGCACCTGGGCTGGTTCATCCGGGACGGCACCAATATCGGATCCCGGCAGCATCCGATCTGGAAAGGCATTTTCGCCTCCCGGGCAACGGATACCACACGCCACCCCACCATGACCATCGTCGATCTTCAAGTATCCCCCCAGACACTCCAGGCATTTCCCTATCGAGAAGCCGTTCAGAGCCTGATGCTGTTCGACAGCCAACGAACAATCCGCGTCAATCGAACGGGAAAATTCGCCCGCCGATGTATTGTCGCCGTTGACACTGACAACAATACATACCTTATCGTGACCCGGGGTGAATGCACGCTTTGGGATCTCGCCAGCTATCTGCTGACCTGCCCGTTGAATCTCGACCGGGCGATGAGCATGGATGGCGGAGCTCAGGCCCAGATTGCCATCCACACGCCGACGCTGAATCTCGATATTCCATCGTTCCAGATTCCGATCCCCTGCGTCATCGGGTTTATCCCGGAATCCGTTCGGCCACCGGAACCTATTGATCCAAATCGGTAAAATCAAACTTGCAGGCAGTGGTGAAGAAATCTAACGTCAGATTCCGGGTAAAACCGACGGCCTTGCCGTCCTTCTGGGCCGGTTCCCAGAACGATTTCCTGATCATCGGTATCACGTAATCATCCAACTTGGTATTGCCCGTACCGGTGATGACATCAACCCGGCCCACTTCACCTGTTGGCATGATGAAAACGGCAAAAACCGCTTCTCCCTGGAGATTCAAATTGATGATTTCCAATGGGATGTTCCCGGGTGACGGAGGCGTAAAGATCCGCGCCGGCGCATCAACTTCCTGAATCGTGTAATACTCGGTTTCCCCAGTGGTTCCGTCCTCTCCGGCCGGTGGTTGATCAACCGGAGAATCACGAACCGGAGTTTCTTCAGCGGTTGCTTCGCCCAGCATTCCTTCATCCACCGGAGTTTCTTCAGCGGTTGCTTCGCCCAGCATTCCTTCA
>JAFGMN010000255.1 GCA_016927515.1 candidate division CSSED10-310 bacterium
ACGGTCGTACATCAGGCCAATCAGGGACCAGCTATGGCCCGAAATGCGGGCGCTCAACGTGCTACGGGTAGAATCATTGTTTTCACGGATGCGGACTGCGTCGCCGACCGGAATTTTTTGGAGGAAATGGTAAAACCGTTTACCAATCCGGCGGTGGTTGGCGTTAAGGGAGCATACCGGACGCAGCAGAAACAACTCTGGGCTCGATTCGCCCAGGTCGAGTTCATGGAGAGGTATGCCAAGCTGGAACGATCCGAATCCATCGATTTCGTGGATTCATATGCTGCTGCTTTTCTGAAAACCGTTTTTTGGCAGGTGGGAGGGTTCGATCCCCATTTCCCGGTTGCCAACAACGAAGATGTCGACTTATCCTATAAAATTGCACGGCAGGGTTTTCCAATGATCTTTAACCCCGCGGCAATTGTCTTTCATACCCATCCGGATTCCTTTTCACGGTATCTGAAACTAAAATTTTCCAGGGCATATTGGCGAATGCTCGTCTATCGTCGGTTTCCGGAAAAAATCGTAAGCGATTCCTATACACCACAATCCTTGAAAATCCAGATCGTGATTACCGGTCTGATGCTTCTCACCGGTGTGCTCGGTCTTTTTCATCCTCCGATCGCTTTGATCATCCCCGTACTTGCCGGGTTGTTCCTTCTTGCAACAACCCCATTCGTTTTCCGCGCCGTTCGCATCGATCCAATGATCGCTGCCTTCTGTCCAATCGCTATTTTTTTACGGTCCGTAGCCTTTGGCCTGGGGATCGTGTCGGGTATACTCGCTCAACGACGGAGAAATTTACTCATCCCATTCATTCTTATCGGAAGCGATTTTTTCGCAGCATCTATCGCCTACCTGATAGCCTATTGGATGCGCTCAGCGATGCTCTCACCCTGGATGCGACCGTTCGATCATACACTCGGCCTGTATTTATCCCTGTTTCCCATTGTCATTTCGATCTGGCTCCTGTCATGCCAGTCAATGGGTTTATACAGGGAGAAAACGCACCACAGCCGTGTCAAGGAATTTACAAGTGTTACGCGTGCAGTGTCTTATTCCGTCTTCGCAATCATTATCATTTCATTCTTCTTCAAATGGGATTACTCGCGCTTTTTTATCTTGTGTTACTGGAGCATGGCCATTGTATGTGCCAATGTATTCCGGACGTTTGTCCGGCGGTTTCAGGACCGGTTGCGACGGAAGGGTGTTCAGAGCACATTCTGTCTGATTGTTGGATCAGGTGATCTTGCGCGTCAATTGATTCATCAAATCCGCGCAAACGGTGACAAGGGCCAAAAAATCGTGGGAGTTGTCGATGATACCCGACCGGATGCAGAGGATCCAGATTGGAAGGATATTCCCTGGCTGGGCCCCGTTTCCGATCTCGATTTGGCGATCCGGGATGCCAATGCGGATGATGTGTTCATCGCTAAACCGGATTGGGATCATCGGGAAGTTCTGAATTTGGTTGTCCGATGCGAAAAAACAGGAGCAGGATTTAAAATTGTCTCTGACCTGGTCTCCATCGTTACCGGTAGTGCGATGATTTCATCGGTATCGGGAATCCCGGTTATTGATCTGAAAGAAGAACGTCATGACTGGGGACGACGGATGACGAAACGGGCCATGGATATCGTTCTTTGCATTTTGCTTTTAGTACCCTTGCTGCCGATCATGCTGCTGTTGGGATTTCTGATTCACTTAATGATCCCCGGATCGGTCCTGGTCGAACAGGAACGGGTCGGCCGCCATGGCCGCTTATTCAAGATGCTCCGCTTCCGCGTTCATCCCGCTGCTAAAAATGTCGAAAGCGACGTCCGACAATCGGTTTTCGGACGATTTCTGCAGCGGACACATTTGGATGAACTTCCTCAACTGATCAATGTGCTCCAGGGTGAAATGAGTCTCGTCGGCCCCCGACCAGAAGTGCCGGAAATTGTCAGCACATATGAACCATGGCAACGAAAACGTCTCGAAGCGGCTCCAGGTATAACCGGTTTATGGCAGATTCTCGGACCGGTCGGACGGCCGCTTCATGAGGATCTAGAATACGATTTCTATTATATTAAAAACTATACGATCTGGATGGACTTGAGCATTTTAGTGCAGACAATACCCGTTATTCTGGCCGGAAAAGGCCGAGTTTCCGAATCATGATCAGTATTGTCATTCCTTCAATAAACGGAAAGCACTTATTGGAGCGAGCAATCCCAGCACTGATCATGTCTTCGGGGCCGGACCGGGAGATAATTGTAGTCGATAACGGTTCAACGGATCATACGATCGAATGGTTGAATGCCGAATATCCGATGGTTCGGTGTATTGGATTGCCTGAGAACCGGGGGTTTTCGGGAGCTGTGAATGTCGGGATTGAGGCTGCCGGAACCCGGGATGTCATCCTTGTCAATAACGACACGGAAGCGGGTCCAGACTGGCTGACCGCATTGATTCAGGCGGTGAAAACGTATCAGGACTACCACATTTTCTCATCACGGGTCATCATCGCAGATCCAGGCGATCGAATTGATACAACTGGAGATGGATTCTCGATTGCGGGTTTTGGCTTTAAGAGAGATTGGCGGCAACGGGATGATACTGTTCCTGATGTTGCCCGGGAAGTGTTCGGTGCCAGCGGTTGTGCGGCGTATATTCGAAGGGAAGTAATCGATCGGATCGGTGGATTCGATGAAGATTTTTTCGCATTCGGCGAAGATCTGGATTTCTGCTTTCGAGCACGGTTGGTAGGATTTCGGGTCTTGTCGGTTCCCGATGCGCGGATCCGCCATTCCGTCCGCGCGACAGCAGCGCCGACCGCAACCCTATTCTGGTATCATCGGAATCTGATCTGGTTGCTGATTAAAAACATGCCCGGACCGTTGTTGTTCCTGTATGCTCCGCACATCATTTTGCATCGCTGCCTGGTTGCAGTTCATAGTCTTATCAGGGGTTGGTTTCCCGTGTACATTCGTAGCTTGGTGGCGGCTTTCACCGGTTTACCGGGCATGATCGATAAGCGCAAGCATATTCAGCGGAACCGCTCCGTACCGCTGGCGGCGATCCGCGCCAGCCTGGACGCCGATTGGATCGGTATCCATCTCCGGCTGCATCGTGCCCGACGGACTCACTGAACGGACAGATATCGCCGATATAACTCCAGCAAATTCCGACACTCGTCATCAATATTGGGAACACTGGGTATCCGTTGCCTTTTTTCGATGATCTCTTCCGGTCGACGCACAATACTCGTAATAATCTTTATCAGTGTTTCGGTATCACCTGGCTGGAATAGCCAGCCTGCACCCGACGATTCCAGCAACTCCTGAATGCCGCCGAGACAACTTCCGATAACCGGGTTACCCGATGCGAACGCTTCCAGGATCGTCAACGGTCGATTCTCCAGCCAGGTCGATGGCACAACAATGACATCCAATTCATTCTGAATCGGGACGAGATCTGTGCGGGAATACAAACCCCGGAATCGAATCCGGGATGACGAACACCTGCGACGAAATCGATTGATCCAGCGACTCATCGTGGATGAATCGGGAGAACCACCGAATACATGTAACTCCGATCGATTTTTCACATCATCGGGCAGTCGGGAAAATGCGTTCAGCAAAACCGGTAAACCCTTGTGATGCGAGAAAGTACCCGTATAACCGAATCGGATGGGGTCTGATGGAAGCATGTCGGTTGCCTTCCGAGGAGGAAGATTCGAGTGATCAATTCCGAACGGCCAATGCAGAAGTCGGTTCGGGGTGATACCTGCCGAGGTAGCTGTTCGGGCCACTGTTTGAGATGGGCACAGGATCGCTTGACATGCTTGGAGTTCCTCCATCATCCGGCGATTCCGGATTCGGAAAAACGATGGACCCGACATAAACAAGCGCGGTGCTTTGTAAAGAATCGTCATGCAGCGCTGACAGGCGGCTGGCTCGCTGTCTCGCAAACAGATCGCTCCCCGGTTGTCAATCCGGATGATTCTCGGGCATTGAGTCCAGTAATCGTGAAGTGTAAAAAGCACCGTCCGGCAGGCGCTCCGAGCCGTGTGAACCAGGGACATCGACAAATCAATCGCATGCTGAAAATGGACAATATCCGGTTTCCACGAGGTAATGAACTCACGAAATGCTGGTTCCAGACCGGGATCCCAATACGATTGTTCAGGGGATGACCGATCCCGCGGGTGACGAAAAAATGCCATCACCGGGTATGGAAAGCCGGTCAGTGGAAAAAGCGCGCCATATGGTCCCGAAAACAAGTGGCTTCCCCGGGTAATCACGCTTACGGATTCTGTCTGAGACAGTGCGTCGCAGATTTGGCGGGTATAATTTTCAACGCCCGCACCGGCTGTCTGTGGAAAGTGATGAACAATCTGAAGGATTTTCATGGAAAAACTCCGAGATTGTCCAGGATGTCATCCCATATATGGCTATTGGCCGCGATTGTTTCTTCCGAGCAGGTGTGGATATGGGCGGCGGACCCGATGTTCCGGCACATCGTTAGATCCGAGATACATGCAGTGAGCGTTGACAGCCAATCGTCAGGAGAATGTGCGAGGAAGCCGGTTTTCCCAGGTGTGATCAGGCGTCTGAAGTCGTGAGTGGGAGATGCGATGGTAGGAATGGATAGTAAAGCAGCTTCCAGATATTTGATAGCGCTTTTCGCTTCACAGAACGGGTTGGCTGTTTCAAGTGGGGCGAGATTGATATCCAGCTTGGAATAATAGGAAAGAAACTTCGGCCAGGGTTTGAGAGGCAGTGTGGTGATCCGGTCAAAAAACCGTGGATGGATTGGTGGATTCAGATTCAGAGGGCCGGCCAGAAGCAACTGAACATGTGGGTATGTTTCCCAGATGGTTTCGAGGACCGGGACGAGGGGCTGGAAATCGCGATGGTGCGTTGCTGTTCCACTGAGGTATCCCAGCGTAATGGCGTGCGACGTGATTTCCGACGGATGTGCCGGAGATGTATAAGCCGATGCGGCTTCGATCATGCTTGGAGAAACGCGGTTAGGGATGCAGAAAATGGGTTTTCCGGTCGATTGCACCTGTTCCATCAGCGGTTGGGTGGACACGGTGATAGCATCGACTCTGTCCAATGTTTTTCCAACCCGGATCGCCAAGGCGTCATGAATTCGTTTTTCGAGGGGACTAAGAACATCGTAGATGGCGGAGTGTCGATAGAGAGCAGGGGTATGAACGGCATCGTCGAGGTCCAGGACAACGGGAATGCGGCGTCTGCGGGCGGCATGGATAAAACGTGCCAGCGCGGGGGTCATTGGCAGCCGGTGAAGAAAGACCAGCCGTGTATTTGCCAACCAGGTGAATCGGTTAATACGATCAAGCGTTTCGAGATCGATGAGCCGGCAATTCAGGTTTCGGCTTTCCAGGAGTTGGGCGGTATGGTTCACACGGTATTGCGTGGAGGCGCAATCCGACTCGTAGACGAGAAGGCAATCGGCTGGGTGATCAGTCAGGTGACGTGCGGTAGCGCCTCGATCCAACAGGCTGCGCTGAATATACCGAACCTGTCTGGCGATGCGCTGTTTCGTCAGGTAATACTGCGGCGGAAGCCGGGGCACGAGCAAACAAGAGATGCGTTTGATGGTCTATCCCTCGTCGTCTTCCTCGTCTTCTTCATCCATTTCCCACCCTCGCTCCACGCGAATCATCCGCATTTTGGAAATTGTATCGGAGGCAATGGATTTGAACTCGTCCAGAACGCCTTCCTTGGTATGCAGTATGATACCTTCTTCCATGATCTGAATGAAGAAGGGATTACCCTTTTTCAGCTGCTGAATAAAATCGTTTTTCGTTTTGGATATCGGTTGTACAACTCCGCTTCCATATGCATAGATTTCATTCCAAGTTGTCGGCACTTCAGTTATTAGCAGCGCATCGACATCGCTATTGTAAGTATAATCCCCCCGGGGAAGAGCACCGAACATGATAATCAGTAACGGATCAATATCCTTGACCACGCCGGCAACAAACTCCTCCACCGCTTTCAGGTTTGGGAAATTGGGGAACATCAAACGCAAATCATCTAATATGGTACCCATAATGCCTGTCAACCTCCCGGGTCGGTTCCTTATCCAACGCAACCCTATATTGTAAATATTGAAAAAAAAAAGACAATCAGAAAGTTACGTCAGCAGTACCCGGCGGAGTTTCGATATGTCTTTTCCGCAGTCATAGCACCCCGGTGGCAACGGATGGCCGAAATAAGCGCTCGATGGATCGAAACGCACAGGGTCGAGCCCCGCGTCAGATGCTCCTGTTAACTCATACCTGTCGCCATCGGATACGAACGCTGCCATGTCGGGCGACACATGCAACCGGTCGCAAGCCAGAAGATAGATGTCCGGGTTGGGTTTGTGGATTTTTTCGATGTATGAATAGACCTGTTCATCGAAGTAATGCTGCCAACCCAGGGTTTCCAGCAGCACTGGTCCCGAGCAACTGCAATTGGAGATTAAGCCCAAGCGCTTTTTTCGTGTCAGTAGTTCGATCAATAGTCCTTTCATTCCCTCAACCGGTCGCGCAGCATGCCGGAGCGCGGCTCGTTCAGCAGATACGACATGGGTTAGCAGTTCCTGAAAATCGCCATCGGGAACAATCGCTTGCAGCACGGTCTCGCAACGCTCGTCCATGCGAGCGTATAGTCCGTTCATCGCATCAGCCTGGGTCGCTGTCCATGCTGCGATGAATGCGTTGGAATCGATTGCCAGCGAGTTCAATCTCTGGCGGCGAAACTCATTATACCGATCCGTATCGAAGGTAACAATCGTATCGAATAAATCGAAACAAACAACCGAATACGAACTCATGTCTGCTCCCCGCCCTTCTTCAGTATCATGCTCAGAATCGGGTGCTAATGTCAAAACCACCGCTGTTACCGCCGCCGCTGTCAAGACGCGTGTGGCATCTCCTGTGTTTTTCCAATACGATAGCAACATGATGTCCGGAATCGGTTTTCAGGAGTTACTTGTCATCGCCATTGTCGTTCTGATTGTGGTTGGCCCTCGTCGACTGCCGGAGCTGTTCAGTCAGTTCGGCAGGATAACCCGAGAGTTAAGGCGCATTGCCTGGGAATTACGATCGGCTATGGATTTGGAATCG
>JAFGMN010000256.1 GCA_016927515.1 candidate division CSSED10-310 bacterium
GCATTCGTGGGAATATCCCCGGAACAAGGCATTCCCGGGCCATGCGAATCCCGCGGTGGAGGGAAAAGCGAAAAGCTTCCGCCGGGCCCGGGTAATGGCAAATGGAGATTTAATTGGAATTTACAACGGTTCCGGGATGATCCGTCTGAACCACCGTTCCGAACCGATGTGGACACTGGATGTGCGATGCCATCACGATCTCGATATCGGTGCAGATGGCGTCTTATATACATTGATTCAGAAAAAAGCGATGCACGCCGATATTAACCCTGACGAACCGATCATCGATGAATTGATTGCGATGGTGGATCCGGAAACCGGGCGCATCATTCGACAGATATCGATAATCAATGCGTTCAGAGCATCCATTTACGCACCACTTTTAAAGAAGATGCCGCAAACCGGCGATGTCCTTCACGCCAACACCATTGTGCACATCAATGCCGCCACCGCTGGAGTTTCGCCGCTGTTCCATGAAAACCACCTGTTGGTTTCGCTGAGAAACATGGATGCCATCGCCCTGATCGATCCCAATCGATCCCGGGTCGTCTGGGCCTTGACCGGTATGTGGTCCTTGCAACACGAACCCAGCATTTTACCGTCTGGAAACATTCTAATCTTTGACAATACCGGACACCGAGGACGATCGAAAATTCTGGAGTTTGACCCGATGACTCAGGTCCCCGTTTGGCAGTACGGCCTGACACCGGATACAGCAATTTTCTCATCCACATCCGGCGCTTGCCATCGGCTACCGAATGGGAATACATTTATTATCGAAAGCAATCGGGGACGGGCCGTGGAAGTCACCACCCTTGGCAAAACAGTATGGTTATTCAACAATCCATCGACCTGGGGACCCAACAACAATCTCCGAGGAACCCTGTTTGACGTCGTCAGAATTCCTCCGGATTTTTTCTCTCCGGACATATCCGCTTCACTGGTTTCCGATTCGTTAGCCGCACTCTGAATACCCACAACTCCGGCACGTTTCGCACCCGTTGATATGCTCGATGACACCTCCACAGTCCGGGCAAGCTCCGCGTTCACGTTTGAACGAAATCTCCGGTTGCTGCTTTTTTTCGAGGGCCAGATACCACTTCAACGCCTTCGCAATCGCATCCGAACAGCTCAGGATTTTATTGGATCCGAAGCCGCTGGGTTTATGGCAACTGATACCGATCAATTGCTTGATAATGGTTTTTGGTTCGATACCCGAGCGAAGAGCCAGGGAGCAGAGCCGGGCGGTTGATTGGGTTTGTGATGCAACACATCCACCGGCCTTGCCGATCTGGGCAAACACTTCGAACGGATTACCATTATCGTCTTCATTGATGGTCACATACAGACTGCCACAGCCGGTTTCCATTTCAATCGTTCGTCCTTTCACACAGATTGGACGGGGTCTCGGACCGACACTTGTGCTGGCGGCTGCTTTGAGTTTTGAATCAGTTTTATCCTGCTTTCCAGTGGAAAGGACCTGGGCTTCCCTGCTGCCGTCGCGATAGACGGTAATTCCCTTGCAGCCCAGGTTATATGCAAGTTCGTATGCTTTCTGCACATCATCCCGAGTCGCGCTCTCCGGAAAATTAATGGTTTTCGAAACGGCATTATCCGTGTGCTGTTGAAACGCCGCCTGCATCCGCACATGCCATTCAGGGGATACATTGTGTGCGGTGACAAACATGGATCTGATATCGGAGGGAATCTCGGCAATCGTCTGGATATCTCCGGTCTCCGCTATTCGATTCATCAATTCCCGGCTATGAAATCCCCCGTCCAGAGCTGTTTTCAGAAAAAGCGGATGCACTTCCGTCAATTCCTCGCCATCGAGAATCCGTCGTTTAAATGCAATGGAAAACAGCGGCTCGACGCCGCTGGAACAGCCGGCGATAATCGAAATCGTTCCCGTTGGAGCAATGGTCGTTACGGTCGCATTACGCATGGGTCGATGACCGGGCCGATCCCAGACGGAGTCGGGGTAATTAGGAAAAGCCCCTCGTTCCTCCGCCAGATCCCGGGAATATTCCACCGCCCGGTGATTGATGAATTCCATCAACTTGCCGGCCAGTTCGACACCCGCCTCGGAATTGTACGGAATTCCCAGATGAATGAGCATATCGGCAAAACCCATGACACCCAACCCGATTTTGCGATTCGACAGCGTTTTTTCCTGAATTGCAATCAGAGGATAATGGTTCATTTCAATCACATCATCGAGAAATCGGACAGCGGTTTCGATCGTTTCCTCGAGTTTAGCGTAGTCGATCTCGCAATCCCCGCCGCTGTGTTTCAGCATCCGGGCCAAATTGATCGATCCCAGATTGCAGGATTCGTATGGGAGCAAGGGTTGTTCACCACACGGATTGGTTGATTCGATGTCGCCCACGTGAGGGGTTGGATTATCCGCATTGACGCGATCGATGAAAACAATACCGGGCTCCCCGTTCCGCCAGGCTTGCTGGACAATCAAATCAAAAACCTTGCCGGCTTCCTCCATGCGCTGAACTTCACCTGTTCGTGGGTTGATTAACGGATACTCCCCATCATTCCGGACCGCTTCCATGAAGGAATCCGTCAATGCGACGGAAATATTGAAATTGTTCAGCCGGTGTTGATCGTTTTTACACGTGATAAAATCAATGATGTCCGGATGATCGACGCGTAAAATTGCCATATTCGCACCCCGTCGGGTGCCGCCCTGTTTGATGGCTTCCGTCGCGGCATCGAAGACCTGCATGAACGTCACAGGACCACTGGCAACGCCACTGGTGCTCTTGACCCGGTCATCCTTGGGTCGGATCCGGGAAAACCCGAATCCCGTACCGCCACCGGATTTGTGAATCAGAGCGGTGTCCCGGATAGTGTTGAAAATGCTGTCAATGGAGTCTTGAACGGGCAAAACGAAACATGCGGACAATTGTTGCAATTCGCGACCGGCGTTCATCAACGTCGGCGAATTGGGCAAAAACTCCAACGCCGTCATCGATTGAAAGTACCGCTCCTCCCATCGCTTGGCTTCGTCTTCCCCCACAAACCGCCGCTCCGCAAGCGCAATATTTGACGCCACGCGACGGAACATCTGAAGCGGCGTCTCCGTCACCTGCCCTTCGTCATCCTTCCGGAGATACCGACGCTCAAGAACAACCCGGGCATTAGCCGAGAGATTTATCGTAAAATCATCTGGCGTGCTGTTACGGATCGATGCCGAAACAATTCCCTGTGCACGCTGATCGGATTTTTGCATCTCATTCATCTGCCGTTAACTCCTTTTTATCGATATTCTGACTGTTAACCCTCGGTAAAATATCAATTAATTGTAGGTTATCATAAGGTTAGCACAAGATAGAGTATTCCAACAAGACGCTTTAGTCCAGAATTTCAATCTGAACAGCCGCGACACCTTCCTCCAGCATACCGATTTCCTTTGCAGCCCGGTAGGAGAGGTCGATGATCCGGTCCGCGACCCATGGACCGCGATCGTTGACCCGGACAATCACCGACCTGCCGGAGTTTTCGTGGGTCACGCGGAGACGGGTTCCGAATGGGAGGGTCGGATGGGCGGCAGTGAAAGCAAACATATCGTATCGTTCACCGCTGGCGGTTCGCCGGCCGTGGTACTTCCTTCCGTACCACGATGCGAACCCTTCGATGGAGTCTCCCGATCGGGGTGCGGTGGGGACAGTGGCGCATGCATCCAGCAAAATCAAACTCAGCAAACCGGCGAGGAAACCGGTCGGCCGGCGGGTTCGCCAAATCCTGCGGTATCTTCCGGCTACCATCAGCTCCATTTTGTGATCTCTTCCGCGTTGAACACGGGACCATCGGTGCAAACACGCCGGTAACCGTCCCGGGTGGGGACCACGCAACCCAGGCAAGCTCCAATACCGCATCCCATGTGCTCTTCCAGTGACAATTGACCCGGAATGGTATGGTCAACACAGATGTCCCGGACCGCATGAAGCATCGCATCCGGACCGCAAGCATACATGACCGTTGGCTCCGTCCTGTCATTCCCATTCAACCAACCCAGCAGCGGGTCGGTCACTCGACCCATCAATCCGGTTTCACCTGTTTCCGTGGCCAGTATCACGGTTGCTCCGATCAATCCGAACCGATCCACCATCGGTAGATCCGCTGCTGTTCGAGCGCCCAGAAACGCCGTGACCGTTACGTCGGATCGCCGGTGCAACACACGGGCTAAGAACATCAACGGCGGAATTCCGATTCCACCGCCAATCAGCACCGCATGATGAGACGTCTCCGGCGGAAAAAAACCATTTCCCAACGGACCGGTCATGTCAAGTCGATCCCCGGCGCTGAACGATGACAGCAAACGCGTACCCCGGCCCACAACTTTATACAACAATTCCACTGAACCATCAGGACCGGTATCCATGATTGAAATCGGTCGGCGCAACAGAGGGTCGGACAAGCTTCGTCCAATCCTGACCATCAGAAATTGACCTGGGCAAGCCGCTTGAGCGATAGCCGGCGCATCGAGTTTTAGGTGATAGTAGCCCGATCCCAGCAGTGTCTGCATCACAATGGTGCTCTGCATAAATCCCCCTCGTCTCGCAAGAATCAGACCTTTAGCTGCCCGGATGCCACGTGCTCAAGTCGGTGAAGCTGATCCTCTGTTCCAAGAACGATCAGCGCATCCCCGGCCTGCAGAACCGTACTTGAACCCGGATTGAATGTCACCGTTTCCTCTGTCTGACTTTTCCCGAGAATCGCTATGATTGTCAGACCAAAACGCTGGCTAACCGCTGCATGGACAAGGGATTGTCCCACCAAGTCACTGGTCGGCTGGATATGGATTTCCTCCATATATACGCCGTATTTTTCCCTCAACGCCTCCACCGACATGAATCGATCCAATGTGGGTCTTAAAGCAGCCATAGCCATTTGGCGACCGCCAATCTGATGTGGATAAACCACGCGATTTGCACCGGCCCGTCTCAATTTAGATCCCGTTTCCGGAGACTCGCCCCGGGCGACAATGTGGATCCGTGGATTCAGGTCCCGTGCGGTCAGAGTAATGAATACGTTATCGGCGGGAGAATCCACGGCGGTAATAATGCATCGCGCCCGATCGATCCCCGCATCCCGTAATACTGTTTCCTCCGTCGCTTCGCCCAAAACCACCGGTAAACCCATTTTAGTGACCTGCTCCGCAGCGTCCATCAACCGTTCCACTACGACGCAAGGTACCCGCTCAATCTTAAAGAGTTCGCAAACCCGTCTTCCTATTCTTCCAAAACCGCAGATAATGAAGTGATTTTCCATCTGTGCCATCGATTTCCTCATTCGCCGTTGTTCCATGTATCGGTGGATCTCGCCCGATACTAGAAGACGGGTTGCAACGTTTACCGTATACGCGACAGTGCTCAAACTCAGAAACACGATGATGATCGTGAATATCCGTCCATGCACAGAAAGCGGATGCACTTCCTGAAATCCGATCGTGCTTATCGTGAGGACAGTCATATACAAACTATCCAAGACGCTCCACTCTTCAATTATCGTGTATCCTGCCGTACCGGCTGCCAGAATGCCGAACATCACCGATAAGGCAAGGTAGAATCTATGCGTTGGTTCATTGGGTCCGATCCCGTGCATGGCGCTATGTTACTCAAAGTCCCTTGACAGTTTCAAACGGTTTCATTGAAAATGCCGGCGTGATGCGATCTCACGTTCAATCGACGCGTTCGTTCAGAAGGGCCGACATCGGCATGGTCGGCAGCATCGTTCTATGGGGTCTGATGGCATGGATCACGTGGGATACATGGGTCGAGCCGTTCGTGGACTTCGGGCGCGAACTCTATGTTCCCTGGCGGATTTCTGAAGGCGATCGGCTGTTCCATGATATCGCATATTTTAATGGTCCGGTCAGCCCGTGGTGGAACGCCCTGGGTTTCCGTTTGTTTGGACCATCTATCCAGACCCTGACCCGTATCAATCTATTCCTGAATCTGGTTTTCACGGTTCTGTTATACCGGTTTCTTCGCCGGTGGTTCGCCATGGCAGCGGCAACAGGCGCATCCATCGTTTTTTCCATAGTCTTTGTTTTTCCGCACCTTACCGTCAACAATGCGTTTAATTACATCGCTCCCTATTCGCACGAGGCCGTTCACAGCCTGTATCTTTCTTTTGCCGTTCTGGCATTAGCAATTCGACCAGGCGTGTTTTCGTGCGTCGGGACCGGATTCTGTTTCGGTCTGGTGTGCATGATGAAACCGGAAACAGGAGTGGCAGTGGCCGGTGCATTGGTCCTTGTCGTCAGTTTGCATCGACGAGACCCGCACGGACCCGCCGACCGAGTTCGAATCCGTGTTTTAACCTGGATTGTCAGCGCATGTGCCGCTGTTTTCATTGCATCGACTGCAATCAGCGCGGATTGCGAACTGACCGAAGCCGTGATGCATGCCATGGGAGCATGGCGTTTTACGTTTCGCCCGGAAGTGAGCGCGACCCCCTTTTATCGGTTGACATCGGGAATGGGTGACCCTGTCGGAAACAGTATGGCCATGGTAGCCAACGCCGTCGGCATCCTGTGCCTCACAGGAATCGGTATATGGGTGAGCCTGCGCGCCGGCAGAATCCGTACCGCTCGCAACAAATGGAGGTTGTATCTCGTTGTCATGGCAAGCACTGCTGTCACATGCCGGCTCGTTTTTCCGCTGATCACGTGGCATGCTCTCCCCCGAAGCTTGCCTGTGCTGCTGGTCGTCAGCCTGGTCGCGTGCGTTGCCTTACGACGCACGTTTCCCTGCACACCGCTGCATACCTCATGTACCATTTTGCTGCCTTTCGCTGGATTCGGACTTCTGCTGCTGCTGAAAATCATTCTCTTCGCTCGGTTGTATCACTACGGTTTTGTGCTGGCCCTTCCTGCCTCCATCACGGTTATCATCATGCTAATGCAGATCATTCCCGAAACGCTCCGGCTGCACCACGGCGAACCGCGATTCTTTCGGGATCCCGCGGTGATCGTACTGGCATGCCTCATCATCGGACACATGATTCCCGCCTGGCATCATCATCAGAACGCTTTTACCGTGTTTGAATCCGAACGCGGCCACCTGATCACCGACCGCCGCGGCGACTATCTTCAGAAAATCGTCGATACCGTGGAAGCCGTTCTCGACCCAACAGACACGCTGGCTGTATTGCCGCAAGGGGTCATCATTAATTTTCTTACCGAGCATCGGTCATCAGTACGGCATGTCGTTTTCATGCCAACGGAACTGGCCATGTACGGCGAAAAGACGATCATTGATGAATTCGCCACGCATTCTCCCGATTTCATTATTCTGAGAGATCGTTCCACGGCCGAGCATGGGGTCGAATTCGGTTCCGGTTATGGTGTGGACCTGGTGAATTGGATCGAAGCGCATTATCGCCCGGTCGAACAGATCTTCCCACCGCGGATCGGTGGTAAGTTTGGTGTTCTGCTTCTTGCACGGGATCGCAGCCGAATGCCGGATCCCCACAACTAACGCTCGTCACCCCACCAGAATCGACCGAATGTGTCGGTATCAATCGTGTCCACGTTTTTCAGGTGAAAACTCAATCCGAACTTTACTTCGCTGCGATCGTCATACTCCCGGGCCAGTATGTCAAACTCCCGATTGTTTTTGTAATACGTATGGAGCGTAACACCCCAGCACTGCGACATATAAGTCAGATCGAGAACCGCATATGGGAAAAAATCCTGTGCAAAATCGTATTTCACCCATGAATTGAAACTCCAGCGATCCGAGAGATGCATACCACCTTCCAAGGCAAGGGCATGCAGATCAAAGAAATCGTCAAGAAAATACCGGGAGTAATCCCATCGAATTCCGAATTTCCAGTCCTTTTGACGAAAGAAACCGTAGATATATCCGCTCGATATCTCGTCATACCATGGATCATATTCCACCCGACCCGACAAGTAGACGCTGGCATACGGATTGATCATCAGGTCCAGCTTGACATTGCTGTATGGATAGTAAATCCTCTCGTCCTCCCCCGGTTTGACTTCTCGTCGTTCCCATTGATCGTTCTTGTAAAAATCATACGTTTGGCTGATTGTCAGGGAGCCGAAATCACGAATGATGCCGTCACGGGTCGATACACCCTTTTCCTGTGCATCATCACCCTCTTCAGCAGAATCATCAGCCGCAACATCGCCACGATCAGCGCGTTCGGTTGTATCGGTGCCATCATCATCACCCGCATCGGCATCGGTGCTGTTTAGGTCTTTGCTTGAGTCAGTTTTTGTGTGTGTATATCCGGCACCGGATGACAAATCGAGCGGTCCAGTTCCATCGGCGTCTTCTGCGGCTGTTTTCCGGGTTTTCTTTTGTTTTTCCGGAACAAGTTTCATCAGCAAACGCGTGGTCATCGAATAGGTCAGGCGGGTTCCCGGTTCCATAAAGTCATCCCGGTCAAAATACAGGATTTCCTCCTGGCCGAGTAATTCCGGAGTGTAATCCAGGGAGATTTTGGGTTCGACGACATGTTTCATGCGGGACAACTGCTGATACCCGAGCATATCGAAGATCCGGTAGAATTTGGGGCCGTTAAAATCGATACCGGTGCGAAAAATGTGACGATGCAGGCCGTCGCCCATATCCGTCAAGCTTGCCTTCCACTGGTTATCCGGGGTTTCAGGAGGGGTATCATATGTTGCCCAAGTCCCATCCGTAAGTCCGAGATCTTCGGTTTTCTTTTTGTCCCAGATTCGTTCATCGACGAGGATCCAGGGAGTAATCCCGAGCCATGGGATCTCGTTAAATTCATACCAGATTTCACCATAGAAATAGCCGCGGAGAGCTTCTTCCTCGAGCCGTTCTGGAACCGTCTGGTCGTCGCGGACAGCAATCTCATTTGTTCCTTTGAACAGCCGTTCTCCCTGGACCCGCATCTGCCATCGGAGATCACCGACGAGGGTTTTCCATCCGGTGAAATACTCCAGCCGGGGCAGGTGTTCGAGCCGGGTATCAAACACGGGACTGAAATCTTTTTCGTAGCTTGCGTCCAGAGTCAGGCTTGAAGCACCCCAATACCGGGAAAAACTGACTCGGCTGTCCAGATACTGGGTTCGGCCGAGTGAAAGATCTGCATAATCGTCATCAAACGATTCGTCACTCTGGTAGTTGATATTGGCAGTACCCCGGATATCACCGGGAAAAACGGCGTTCTGTTCGTATGTCAGTTTCCACCGTTCTTCCGGATTCCGGGTTTCGCTGGGTGACTCATCCTCACGGATATGTTCGAAATGAAGCTCACCCTTGGAATATCGGTCGAATGCGTTCCGAATTTCGATTTCTTCCATCAACCCGATGATCGAATGGTAGGTCAGCCCCAGCGTCGCATCCATCGTATCGCTGATACACCAGAAAAACTCCTCGTTGACGATCAGTCCCCGGGAACTGCTCCACTTGATGCTGGGCGTCAACAGTCCCGTTGCCCGGCCGGTTTTTGTGGGATAGAAAAAATAGGGGGTCCAGAAAATCGGAATTTTCTTGATCCACGCAGACACACTGTTCATATGCACATAGTTTTCCAGCCGGATGACGGCATATCGTGGTTCGAACCGCCAGGCTGGGCTGGTAGAACTGCATGCGGTTATCATGCCGCCGTACAGCGCGTATTGTCCTTCTCCATTACTTTCCAGATCCATCCATTTTTCAAGTCGATCTGCTTCGAGATAAAGCTGTGGGTTCACCGCTGCCCGTGCATTGCTTAACCAACCGGTCCCCGTATCGAAATTATAATTCGCTTCATCTCCCGTCAGGACATCGTCGGCAAATTCGATGACAACATTTCCGCGTGCTTCCACGAGCCCTGACCACTGAAAGATCCGTACCCACTCCGCTTTTAACTTGAACATGTCCTTCCAGATTTCCACATTTCCGGACAGCACGAAAATCCGGGCAGCTTCATCGATTTCCTGAGCATCCGCCCGGAAAAAGATCGGTGATTCCCGACTCATCAACGACTCATACGATGCCCGCTTCTTCTTGAACTCTTCCTGCATGATTTCCTGATCACTCTTGTCGATAAACTGCTCATCCTGAAACTTATCGAACAAATCTGTGGAACCCGTCTCCGCCTGCATCAACCCCTGAGCGTCAACTCCGGCTAATCCGGCAGACAAGATAAACCATCCGATCAGAACGGCATGATACAGATATGCGGGTTTCACTTCTTTTTCCGGCCGACGACGGTGGGTGTGTCAGACAGGATTCCAATCAGTCTGTGAATTGTTTCCTTCATGTCTTTCCGTTCGACGATCATGTCCACCAAGCCGTGCTCCTGGCAAAACTCCGGTTTCTGAAAACCCTCGGGTAACTCACCCCCGATGGTCTGAGCGATGACGCGGGGGCCCGCGAAACCGATCAGGGCGCCTTTTTCAGCAACGATAACATCCCCCAGTGAAGCAAAGCTGGCCATCACCCCGGCAGTCGACGGATCGGTCAGAATGGAAATAAAGGGAACCCCGTTTTCCCGGAGTTTTCCACAGGCATATGAGGTCTTCACGAGTTGCATCAGGGAGTAGAACCCTTCCTGCATCCTGGCTCCGCCGGAACAGGAAACGGTAATAAAGGGTATACCGAGTTCCAGGGATCGCTCAGCGCCGCGCGTGATTTTTTCACCCACCACGGAGCCCATGCTGCCACCCATGAAGAAGAAATCCAGGATCGATGCTGATACGGGACGGGATTGCATGGTACCGAGAATATTCCTGCAAGCATCGTCCAGGCCGGATGAATCCCATGTCGCCTGCAGTCGAGCTTTGTAGGGTTTCGAGTCGACAAAATGCAACGGATCTGTAGCATACAGTGGTGTGTCTTTTTCTTCCCATCGGCCGTCATCGAACAGCAGTGTCGCCCATTCAAGCGACGCTAATCGATGATGATGACCGCACGTCGGACAGACCCGCCAATTTCGAATAAACTCGTCGTCCTGTATTTCCACCTGACATGATTTACATACCGCCATGGCTGCCTCCTGTTCGTCCCGCACCGATTGCGGCCTATCATACGTGATCAATTATTCAATGTCATCCCGTTCGATCAAAGTGACCGGCTCGACACCCTCTTCACTCCACCACATTGTCCCGGATCAGTTTTTCAAAGGCCTGTTTCGGAGCCGCTCCCACATGACGGGCAACCGGTTTTCCGTTTTTGAACAAGATCAATGTCGGAATCCCAGAAACGCTGTATTGACGGGCCACATCACTGTTCTCGTCCACGTTCAATTTGAAGATTGTGACTTGTCCGGCCAGTGCAACGGCAATATCTTCAAGAATCGGAGTCACCATGCGGCAGGGACCGCACCAGGGAGCCCAGAAATCCACAACAATCAACCCATTTCCCGCAATCACCTTTTCCTGAAAATCGTCCACACCAACCGCCTTTACATGCTCAGACATATTCTTCCTCCTTCCATGTTTCCGCTTGACCCGTCAGGTCGTCCCCGCCGACGAATCATAACGGTAGATAACGAACATCACCGGGTTGCAGAGAGCGCATATTATCCCGGTATATTTGTCTGATTCGTTGAAACACTTCGTCATACACAGCCGTCTTGAAATCCGGCAATGACCACTCATACGGATGCCATCGGCCTTTCAGGTAAAACAACGTCGGATCCGCATAAATCCCACGGGACAGATAAATTTTCTGGGCCCGTTCCTTGACCGAAGCCAGAACCATTTTATAAAAATCCAGATATCCGGGGTCCAGATTCACCGGACGCCGTCCCTCCGAATCAGCAAACACTCCCTCCACCCGATTCGTCACAATCTTGATTTCCGGGAGACACCCCGGATCCATTACCCGCTCGAAACTCCAGAAACATCGCCGAATGGAGTTCCCCATCTCCGCCGCATAGTAATCCGTCAACGAAAAGAGATACTCGGGACTGGCATAATCGATCGGCCCTAACGCATCAACCAGCTGCTCCCGGACACGGTCCAGAACGTCCTGCGCAGATCCATACAGAAGTCCCGTGAAAAACTTCACGGGCTGGGGCAACCGGGGTCTTCCCATTACGAACTCCTCTTCCGCGGCAACACGGCTTTGACATCGCCGACAATCGACCGGGCCTGTTCTACCAGGTCAAAGGCTATTCCGGTGTGCGCCGCAACCTGCCGATCGTAATCCTCCCGGATCGTATCCGAGCGACGGCCCGAACGATCCATCCATCGAATATGGCGGTCATGCAAATACATGCGTCCCTCGCCAGTCATCCGGGTAAACAGCAATGAATGCATCATGTTCCAGGAAAATGAATCGATCCAGTATTGCCGGAATGTCTCCCGATCACAATCGGTTGCGTGGAGATGATATCGGTGTTTCGGACCGTCCGGTTCCAGCGTCACGAGATGCAGCCCTCCACCGGTATCGCGCTCCAGACGAACCGGATGCAACCGTGTTTCGTGAACCGCAAAGCCGGTCTCGGGCAGTGGAAGAGGACGCGTGATTAAATATCCCGGATCCAGCAGATACTCCCGATCGTCGAACACAACTATCAATGCACAGTGATTATTGGCCGACCGGCCCAGATCCGCCATTCTGGGAGCACATCGATAACCATATGCCTCCAACACCATCTGCATGCAATACGTCAACGAAAAACACGTGCCTCCAGCCCCCAACTCGACAAACTCACGAAGAATATCCATCGGCATCCGCAACCGCTTGCCAGGATCCATCTCTCGAGCCGCACGAACAATTTTGCTTAAGTTTTCATACGGAATCAGCGCAAACTTGCCGGCAACCGTCTCCAAATGCTCCAGCGAACACGGCTCGGTACCCACCGAAAAAACCCGTTCAAACTCCGCTGCCAGACATGCACCGATGATCATCACCGCGGCTCCCCCCGCATAATCACGTTCCGGTTGTCCCGTCTGCTCCCCATTCGAAACATTAGACGTAAACCAGTCCGCTTCATCCACCGAAGGCATACACGCCCCCCCCGTTCCCAGCCGAAATCAAACAGATGAAACAGGGCGACACACCAACAGGCGTGCCGGTGTTTGAGGAAAAACCGGATCAGTGTGCCGGGTGTTGTGTGAGTCAACCAGGTCAATCGATTCAGCATCGTCGGTTGAATATCGAGATAGTTTTTATCCTCGGCCCGCATCATGCCTGTATTCCCTGTCAAATCCCGGGCCCGGTCATACAACGCTGTCCCGGGATATAATGTCAGCGAAAACAGGTCCAGATGAAACGGTTTGTTTAGCCGGCTCAGTACGTGGACGGTCTCGGCCCGGTCGGCATCGGTTTCAAACGGATTATCCACGATAACATCATAAGTACGAACCAACAGCCGATCCATGAATTCATCCAGCACGCCAGCCGCTCGGATGAAATCCGACACCGGTTCGTGACGGTGATAAATTGTGCGTGATGTAGTATCCGAGCCTGACTGGAGCCCCATCTGAACGCCGATCAACCCGGCGTTGACCAGCATCTGCATGCGTTCTCGGCTCACCGATCGGGGATGAATCAGCACACCGAAACCGGCATTCACCGATGCGAATGCATCGCAAAAAGCCTCGATCCAACCGGGGGGTTTGAAAAAAAAGGAGTCATCCATGATGGCGAATGCGTGACTGAATGGAAAATGATCGATGATATCGGTGATTTCCTTCATGAGATTCGCGACGGTACGAATGCGGATCGCATGTGCTTTTCCGAATAGTGTCTGCAGGGCGCTGTTGCAGCAATACGTGCACTGATGAGGGCATCCTCTGGAGCTGATCACATAATGGCGGCCGTGGGACCACGGCATTTTCGTCCGAAAAAGAGTTTCGGATCCCGTGACAATGTGATCGCCTTCCAGGATAGCCTGGTGTGTCAGGTCATAATGAGGAGGGGGCCAGGCGTTCAAATCATCAACGAGTTCCCGGCGACTCATATGAATGCCGTCATCCCGGCGATACCAGATATTGGGTATATCCGGCTGGGTCTGACCCGCACTCAATGCGCGCATCAGAGCTGGCACAGCCTCCTCACCGTCTCCTGCACAGACATAATCAGCGTGATCCAAACACGGCTCCGGCGCAAGAATCGGATGAATGCCTCCCCAGATAACCGGAATGGACAAACGATCCTGGATCGCCCGGGTCACATCGACGGCAAGAGAAAAATGGATCGACATCAGGCCCATGCCCACAAGTCCACAGGACTGTCCGTCAATCCACTCGATTAACACATCCGTCTCCCGCTGCGACAACCGCTGCGACGGTTCCCGGCAGAGCCAGAGTATTTCCACGGAGATACCCGCTTGAACCGCCGCTGCCGCAACATAACGGACACCGAAATCAATGGTGGTGTTCTGCAGGGATATCAATGCCAGCCGAGGCGCATTCATGGTCGGAGATCGTATCACAACCGGTAGCGGTTCGTCACATAATCTGCGGTCCCGGACCATCGTTCCGTCTCAGGATAAACCCGACCGGAAAAAAAATGATTGCATGAAGACGTATAAAATTTTAATGTAATCCCGGCTGAATCAACAACATATGGGTGTAAGGTGCAGGAGGTCAACGAGGCCGTGGTAAAAATACTGCTTGTGGAAGCAAGCCAGAAAATTCAGAAACAGATGACGGATGCACTGGTCCGGGTTCGATTCAGCGTCGACTCCACCCAATGGGCGGAAGAAGCCCTGGCATTGGCGACCCGTCAGAGATTCGATGCGGTGATGATTCATGACAATCTGACAGATATGCCCGCCTTGGATCTGATTCGGAATCTCCGGAAACAACTGCAGGACAATCAACTTCCCGTGATCATTGTGTATGGGAAATTCGATGCCAAGCACCGGATGGAAGTATGGCGAATCGGTGCCGACGATGTCATCGACATGCCGTTTGTTCTTCCAGAAGTCTTGCTCCGACTGCATGTTCGCCTCCAAAAACGCGGTATCGTCAGGCACATCCCCGGATCGATCGAAGATATCGGCGAACCCGATACCGCACACGCGCCGGAAGGTCTGCCGTGTCACGGGTCGATTGAAACCCGGCCTCTCCCGGTTTGCCTGTCGATTCTGTTTCTGAACAAAGCGACGGGTATTCTGCGGTTTATCGAGGGCAAACATATCCGGTCATACTACTTTGAAAAGGGGTATATTCGGGGTACAAATTCATCAAAAAAGGAAGAAAATTTCGTCCGGTTGATGCAGAAATGGCTCGAGCCGCCCGGCGATATTCGAAAACACCTCAAATCGCTGTCGGATACGCTCTCGGATCGTGAGGCGGCAAAAACCGTCCGTCATCTGTGCGGATTGCAGGATCAATCCATCGATGCCCTTGCCGTCCGGTATATGCATTATGTCGTCCAAGGATCCATCCACGCGGCCCGTGGCGAGTTCGACTGGTCTCCGGATGAGGTCCCCGAGGATATGCTGTTAGTTAGTTTCCGCGGTTTTCACCCGATCCATATATTGATGACCGTGATCCGGGACACGTCCCCGGTTGTGGATTACACACCGTTTATCATCGGCAGAGACCTGTATTTAGCGCCGGGGACACGGGACGGGCGACTGCGTAATACGTATCGGATGACGGCACCGGAAGCATGCGTAACCGCGTTGACCGCTCAGGGCGTAACACTGGGTAACTGGTTGAAGCAAGCTGAAATCATTCTTCCCTATGCCAGTGCGTTCATTTACACAATGTTGCAGTTTCGCGTTTTTACATGCACAGAGCGCAATGAATTGACTTCGGATGAAAAAGAGGCCGTGAGCTTGCCGGAGTTTGATTCGCCGGAAAACCTTGGAACAATGATCGATTCAGATGAACAGGTTTCCGATGCTTCGGCGTTGGAAGAGAAGGAACCGGGGGTGGAGTCGGATCCTGTGATGATGGACCCAACGGATGAGACGCCAGCGCCGATGCCGAAAGTCCGGCCGGTCCCCACTGCGATAAGATCGGCCGGGGAGTCTATCGAGTATGATTCGGTTGTATCCGGGATAAGTCAATCCCAGGCGGAATCCGGTAAAAAGCCCGTAATGCCTTCCGGGGAAGCGACGATATCGTCGCGCGGAACAAAAGAGTCACTTGCCGCCAATAGATCCCGGAAAACGCAGCTCGAGCGGGAGTTGGACCGGTTCACCCAGCAGACAACTCCTCACGAGCGGTACAAACCTGCGACGACAGGGAGTGTCCCATCCAGAGAACCCCGATTCGTTCCGGATGCGCTTGAATTCTTTGCCGTAAATCGCGATCGATTGGCAAACGGTCACACATGGGAAACCCATCCCGCCTTAATCTGTATAGTGATCATGCAATCGCAGCAGACGGGGATTCTCACCTTTCAGGATGCCGCCAGCGAATCCCGGCTTTACTGGCAAAACGGCCGTTTGGTATATGCAAAATCAACCAAACCACAACTCCGAATCGATCAGATCCTGTTCGATCTGGGAATGATCAATGCCGATCAAAAGGCCACGGCCAATGCTCTCTGGGAAGAATCCGGCGGAATGCGTTCGGGAACCATGCTGTTCCGATTCAATATCGTCAATGTCATGGATTTGACCGAAGCGGTGAAAGAACAGATCCGGCTCATCATGATCGATGTCTGCAATATTCCAGCCGGTGACTATGACTTCAAGCCAGGGCCTCTGCCCCAGTCGGAGTATATTGCGTTCGACGTTTCCACGGAGCGGCTGTTAGTTCAGGGGATTCGGGAAATGGATGATCTGGGGAATCTGCAGAAAGCCATACCGAGCCTCAACGTGAATATGGTTCAAAACACCGGCGCTATGGAAAGAGCCCAGGAAATGCACCTGGAAGGCATCGATATTTCCATATTGAACCGCTTCAGAAAAGCCAATGCCATCAAATCCGCCTACGCCGGAATGGATATCAGCCTCCAATCATTCAAAAACACATTGGCCGGCCTCTATCTTCTAAACCTTCTGAAAATCGCGCTGTAACGATGAATCGAACTCCACGCGCTTTCGGCCTCCTTCACCACCCAACCTCACTGCCCTGCCGACACGGCATCGGATCCATCGGTCAACCCGCACATGCGTTCATCGATCTTTTGACGGAAACCGGCGTTTCGCTCTGGCAGATCCTCCCTCTGACTCCTCCGGCAACCGGGAATTCACCCTATTCATCCGATACGGCCTTCGCCGGCAATCCACTGCTGATCTGCCTCGACGATCTCGTTTCCCGCGGCTTGCTGGCTGCCGAAGCGGTTTCATCTCCGAACGGGTCCCCCCATTCAGTCGACTTCGCCGGTGTATCCGCTTTTAAAATGCCGCTGTTTAAACAGGCGTTTGACCGGTTTGAGCGTGATGGGGGCGCTCGGGATCCTTCATTCTTGCGGTTTATGAGTGATCATGCTTTCTGGCTTGACGATTACGCGCTGTTCAAGGCGATTCAGGCAACGGCCGGATCATTCTGGCTGGAATGGCCGTTGAAGCTGAAGTTTCGAGATGCCGGAGCCTTGGGTGAGGTCCGAGATCGCGATGATCATCTGATCCGGTTTCATACATTCCTGCAATATCTATTCGATCAGCAATGGAACAGCGTCAAGCGGCATGCCACGCAATCGGGTGTCACACTGATCGGCGATATCCCGATTTTCGTATCCCTCGGCTCGGTTGATGTGTGGAAAAATCCCGCATTGTTTCAATTGGATGCCGATTTGAAGCCTGTTTCTGTTGCAGGTGTTCCACCCGACTATTTTAGTAAAACCGGTCAGTTATGGGGAAATCCGCTATATGATTGGGCTGCCATGGCTGCCGATAAGTATCGGTGGTGGACAAATCGGTTTGCCGTCACCCTGCGTGCGGTTGACTGTATCCGTGTTGATCATTTCCGGGGATTTGAAGCGTATTGGGCCGTACCGGCGGTGGACCGAACGGCGGAGAACGGCGAGTGGAAGCCGGGTCCGGGATCATCGCTTTTTGACACCATCCGGGACGTGTTAGGGGAGATTCCGGTGATTGCGGAGGATCTGGGCTGCTTGACGCCGGAAGTGGAGCGATTGAGAGATCGACTGGGTTTTCCGGGAATGAAGGTGTTGCAATTTGCTTTTGGTGGAGACGCATTCAATCCGTATTTAGCGCACAATCACACGCCGCACTCGGTCGTCTACACGGCAACCCATGATAATGATACGACGCGGGGCTGGTGGCAGACCTTGGTGGATGCGGAGCGTGAGCGGATCGGGAATCAGATGACGATTCTGCAAGGTCATCCGGTAACGGATCCTGTCAGTGACTTGATCCGGCTCGCGTTGGGATCCGTAGCGAATTGGGCGATCGTTCCAGTGCAGGATGTGCTGAATCTTGGATCGGAGGCACGAATGAACCGGCCGGGAGTCGCCGAGGGCAACTGGGGCTGGCGAATGGTTGAATGGAATCGGTTACGGCAGTGTTTAAACGAGCTTCGACCCTTGCTGGAATTAACCGGTCGATTCAATTCTCCTCGGTAGCGAACAGGGAAAGCTGTCCCTTCTGGATCAGGGGAAGGTCATTTGTATATTGCAGGTGTTTTTCACAGATGGCTCCGATGACGGCATACCGTTGAGCGAATTCGCTATCGACAAACACATATAACTTCCAGAGTTTTCCGTATTTTTCCTGGAGAGACATGACTTCGTGATTCCGGTAATCTCCGAGGGGACGTGCCGGTCGACGATCGACTTTGACGAGCACATCCGCTTCCTTCAGGTTCATTTTGGGTGGCGGCGCATAGATGATCACGGCTTCAGGAGGAATTTTCGCTTCCCGGGCAATTCTCCGTTCCATCACACCGCGGTGATTCCGCACGTTATCATGGTATGTTTGGGAGATTTTCAGCCGCTCCGCTTCGGAAAGGGTGTGCTCGGTCAGCACAAAACAGCGTTTGTAAAGCGATCGGGACATGTAGTGCGATATCAATCGGTGAATCGCCATGTCCTTGCCGAATTCGGTCTGAAGGACATACAAAAGGGCCTCGTCAGACATCGAAAATAATCGCTCCGTATCAAAACCCAGCTCAACCGCCCGTTCGACCGCCCGTGACAACATGGCTCCGGCAGCAATTTTGGCATGATGATAATAGACCCGTTCCGTCAGGAAATACCGGATACGAAGCAGATGGATGACTTCGGAGAAAGCATCGTGACGAAAAAGCCCGTTTTTCTGGAGATTCAGAACCAGCCGGCCGTCCTCGATGGTAAAATACCTGAAAATGCGATCATCATAATCGATATTCAATCCGCAGAAACGGGCATCCCTTCGCAGATAATCCAGGAGATCGGCACAAATCGTATGGGAAATGACCTGTCCGGCCCATGTAGATCCATCCGGGGCGGCCTGCTTTTCGGACAACAAAGCGACAACGCGGTGCAGGATTTTGTGACGCTGTAGCAGCTTTCCGATTGGACTGTGATGAATGAAAAACTCCACGCGCTTCGGATCCTTGTCATGGCGCGGGAATATCCGTCGTTCATCTTCCAGCGTGTGACCGAACGGAATGTGCGTAACATCATGCAGCAGCGCTGCGGCTGCAATGGCTTTTTGTTCATCCTTGGTTACTTTGAGCCGGGTCTGGGTTTCCAGTGCATGAAGAATTTTCTTTGCCATCATGCAGGTTCCCAGGGAATGTTCGAAGCGGGTATGTTGAGCTGCCGGATACACGAGATAGCTAGCGCCCAATTGCCGGATACCTCTCAGCCGCTGCATAGCGGCGGTGTCCATCAACTGGAGTTCCAGATCGGAAAACTCCAGATCCCCATGAATTGCATCGCGGATATGCTTCAAATCGGACATGATGGTCCCTTTCGATCGTCCGGTAGAAAGTGATGTTCCCGGCGAAATACTGTCACAAACCCGAACGGGAAGAAACCCCTTCTGATTTTTTTAGACACGGGAGAATGGTCGCCGTATAATCAGCCGGGAATGGATGTCAGCCGACGACGAATTTGCACAGGTCGGCGTCAGGGAAGGAGATGCAATATGAAGTTTTTTTTAGACACGGCTAATGTCGAGGAGATCCGGAAGGCATTGCGGACGGGATTGGTGGACGGCATCACGACGAATCCGAGTCTGGTAGCCAAGGCAGGGCGGTCGTATCGGGATGTTTTGAACGAGATTTGTGATCTGGTAAATGGACCGATTTCTGCAGAAGTTCTATCGGTTGATGCTGCCGACATGGTTGTGGAAGCGGAGAATCTGGCTGGTATTCACCCGAACATTGTCATCAAGATACCGATGACGCAGGACGGGTTGATAGCGGCCAACGCGTTGGTCCGGCAAAATATACCGGTCAATATGACGTTGATTTTTTCGCCTTTGCAGGCATTGATCTGCGGAAAAATCGGTGTCGATTATGTCAGTCCTTTCATCGGTCGGCTCGATGATATAGCCCACACGGGGATGGACCTGGTTGCGGACATTTTGACAATCTATGAGAATTATGGGTTTGATACCGAAGTCATTGTCGCATCGGTCCGTCATCCGGTTCATGTAGTGGAGGCAGCCCGTCTGGGGGCTCACATTGCAACGTTGCCGGCTGCTGTATTCGACCGGCTGGCATTGCATCCGCTCACTGATCTGGGAATGGAAAAGTTTCTTTCCGACGCCGCGAAGATTCCGCGGGAATAGGTTTCTGGGGTGGGTGGAGTATCCGGGTTTGTGGAGCATCCGGTTGGTCGAGGGGGAGAGGTGACGGAATACCGTTATCGGGTCTGACTCAGACCTGGAGGGATTCCGTTCGGGACCATAGCCAGCCGATGATGCCTCCGGTTAGCGTGAACAACACGAAGAAAACGGCGGGATACTCAGTAAAAAACACTGGTACCCATGTCGGCATGTATTTTTGGTAGAGAACGGCGGCGACGAGGAAGCCGGAAAACAGGCCAGTGAAGACCCGATTCCACGAAAATGAGCGGCGGCGACCGGTGGTATCGGGTGTTTCCGGTTCCGGATCCGGTGTAATGCCCCAGATGTAACCGAGCGTGGTGCATATCAGGATCAACAAACCAAAAAACAACCGAGGGCTCCGTGCAAGGCATGACGGGACCCACGGAGGAAGATACCGTGAATAGAGAACAGCTGCTGCCAAAAAGCCGATGATTCCGCCTTTACCCGCATCGAGAAACGCTCCGACATCCATCATCAACACCCCGTTTTTCCGGTGGTTTTTTCCCTTCCGGTCCGGTTCCCGCCCACTCATTCTGATTCTCCCTTCCATAACGATCGCAGAATTTCACGACTGCTGAGTAAATGTTCCCGATTATTGGAAAACACTTCCAGGGTCATTGTTCCGTCATATCCCGCCTGTTTCAGTAAGGTCAGAACATGTCCCCACGGAATCCCTCCGGCGCCGATCGGCAAGTGGAGATCGTCCGTACGGCCGAAGTTATCAGAAAGGTGCACGTGTGCCAACCGCGATTTGAAGCGTTTCAGGTAGTTGTATGTCACATTGGCCGGTACGTTGAGATTGGCGTGGGCGATATCCAGGTGAAAACGCACATCGGGAAACTGGTGAAATAAATCCCGCAGTAATCGGAATTGATCTTTATTTTCCGGGACATTTTCAAGCATGAGGGTCAGGTTTCTGTCCCGGGCTGCGGGAACAATCCGGGTCAGGGAATCGACCCACAGAGCGAGTTTAGCGCTGTAGGTGAAGAATCGATGGGGGTATGAGAATCCGGAATGAATCGTTACGAGTGGAACGGATAATTCAGCGAAGATGTCAAGGTGGTGGATGATCACCTCGGTTGCAGCGATTCGAACGGGGTCGAAGGGAGAATCGAGTGGCAGGTAGTAGGCTGTATGTCCGATGCACCCCAATCCGAGGGATGACAGGAGATTTCGGAGGGGGGTTCGTGCGTTCGAGTCGGGAATTCCCGCGGGGGGTTCCAGGGTCAGATCCAGGAAATCGAAGCCATGCCGGGCTGCAAACTGAATCTCTTTTGTGATGTCCAACTGAGGATTATTCATCATTCCGATCTGCACGTTTTCTATCTCCTTTAGTGTTTTCCAGGATCGACCCGGTGAGGTCGAACAGGATTTTTCGGCTCTCAACGTGAAATTACGCTTACTCCAGCTCTTTCCTCATGTTATACTAAAGGCGTTTTAAACTGAAAGACCTCACACCGTTTCGACAAGAGGAGGCTTTTCCATGAATCGATTAGCGGTGATCGTGATGACAAGTATTATTCTAATAACCGGTTGCGGGCGGGACACAGAGCCTATCGAGCCAACGCCCGATCTGCAACTCAAGATGCAATCGAAGGTCGACATGGGACGGTGGCTTCTGTCTCTGCGTTACGTCAACGCTATGTGCGACAAGGTGGCGCAGAGCATTGAGGAACGATTTGACGAGCAGAACATTGAGAGAAGCCAGCGCGAGATTGCGGCGATAATCGAGTATTTCAAGCAACCCGATGGTTTGCTTCCACGCCTGGGCACACGGTTCAATCAAGCGGAAGGGGAGCAGGTTCGTTTGATGGGGATCGCTGAGAAGGACCTCCAGGTGTTCAACAGTCTGAACAAGGCCAATGGATTGACGGGGGAGTATCTCTCGTTGATTTCGACTGTTCCTGACTCCATGGAAGCCTTTACCGAGAACCGATCGCGAGTCCGGACTCAATTCGAGTCCATCGTCAAGGTGCTGTCCGGTGATTATCCCGAATCTGCCGATGATCTTTCGGCTGCCATGTCTGAAGACAACCTTGAATACCGTGCGGACATCAAGCACATTCAGGATGTTCCGACACCCATGCCGGCAGAAACACCTACGCCTGAAATCCCCCTTCCGACGGCAACACCGACGATACCGCCGGCTCGGACATGGATTGATGATAAAGGTGTCATGCACATGGGCCATCATCCGCCTGAAGGAGCCAGCCTTCATGAAGTGAAAAACCGTCTGTCCGGATCAGTGGATACAACCACCGTGGAGCCGACACCATCCGATCAGCCGTCAGCATCGGACTCTCGAATCTGGGTCGATGAAAATGGCATCACCCATATGGGACAAAATGTCCCGGAAGGATCTGAAAGCCGGTCGGTCAAAGAGATTCCACTGATGATTGAGTGATTTCGTGGCGGGATTCCACAGCCTGTTCCCGTGACTGGCATAAAACAAGACGGGAACCAGCAGGAAATGGGTGGTGAAGGAGGGGCAACCCTGCCGGTTCCCGTCGGAGGAACGCCATTGTCGTAGAGACTGACCCTTCGACTGGTTCAGTATAGTCGTTTTTGCATTTTTTTGAAACTTTTTTTTGCTATTTCCACGCGCTCATCAAAAAAACCGCATCATGTGTGGACAACCAGCTAACTTCTTTGAAGCGTTACCGTTGATCGATTCACCTTCCCAATTGATCGGTCTCCTGTTATCCTGTCTCCGTAAAGGAGGTTAGCCATGCGGTTGACATGGGCGGAAATCGATATCGAGGCAATTGAACACAATCTTCGAACTCTCCGGCATACGGTACATCCCGCTAAAATCATCGCGATCGTAAAAGCGAATGCGTATGGTCACGGTATTGTCCGTGTCGCTCGCGCAGCAGTTGACGCCGGAGCTGATTACCTGGGTGTCGGCTTCCTCGAAGAAGGTATGCTGCTGCGGCGACGAGGTTTTTCTACACCAATTCTCGTTCTCGGCGGGGTTCTCTTTCACCAAGTACATGAGTTTATTATTAATCATCTCGACCTGACCGTCTCCTCCCTCGGCCTCGCATATGCCGTCAATCGCGAAGCGGAAATATTGGGAAAAATCGCTCGCATTCACTTGAAGTTTGACACGGGTTTTAACCGGATCGGTATGCATTACGCGAAAGCAAGTGATATTTTCGAGCGGTTAAAACCCCTTAAAAACATAGATATCGTAGGTATTTATTCTCATTTCGCCACAGCCGACGATCCGGCTACCGACTACACCGGGATTCAATTCGACCGGTTTCAAGCAGTTCTTGAAGCTGCTACCCGGTGGGAAATCGCTCCCACATATCGCCATATCGCCTGTTCCGGCGCTATCCTATACCATTCGCAGACGTTCTGTAACATGGTCCGCGTGGGCTTGGCCATGTATGGACTATATCCGACCCTGGCAAGCCCGCGCGTTCTGGATCTAAAACCGGTTTTGAGTTTCAAATCGCGGGTCGTATTTCTAAAAACCCTTCCACCGGGTGAACCTGTCAGCTATGGCGGTACATTTGTCACTTCCGGCATCACCCGTGTAGCGACGATTCCGGTTGGATATGGTGACGGTTATACACGCCGCCTGTCGAACAACGCCGACGTCTTGATCCGCGGCAAACGGTTTCCGGTGATTGGGAACATCTGTATGGATCAGATTATGGTCAACCTGGGTGACGACGCGACGGTCGAAGTGGGCGATGAAGTCGTCCTGTATGGCCGTCAGGGCAACGAGTGCATTCCAGTGGAAGAAATTGCCCGTCGAGCGGATACGATTCCATATGAGATCACAACCTGGCTGGCCCGTCGTGTCCCTCGTGTCTGCATCAACACCAAGGACTGAGAATGTGGATAGTTGGCGCGTTCTTCTCCTTCTGATTTTTTTGCTTCCGGCCATCATAATTCTATCGGAGCATCCCGAAACCCGGGTTCCCGGGTTTTTTGCGGATGAAGCGGTCTATTACGGGATGACTCAAAGTCTTGCCGATTCGGGTGACCTTCGATGGACACGGCACGATCTTGAATCGATCTGTACCCGTTTTCCCGCCGGACCGATCGGGATCATCCTGAAGCAAGGAGATGACGGTCAAATTGTGTATGCAAAACCTGTCATCTATCCTCTTGTCGCCGCTCCGTTTTTCCTTCTCTTCGGTCCATCAGGCATTCTTCTGCTGAATATGCTGGCCATGGCCGGCATGATTCGATGGATCGCGATTGTCTGGGGCAGAACACCTTTTACGTTGATTATTGCCGCCGCCGCCATCGTCTTCTCAGCCTTCTTTCCCTATACACTCTGGTATCATCCCGAAGTCTTTACGGCTTTTCTGCTGACAGGCTTCGCCTATTACTGGATACGATCCGTCCGGGAATCAAACCAGCGGCTCCATATACCCATGGCTCTGACCCTCGCCCTGGCAACGGCCATCAAGCCTCCTCTGATCATCATCGGCATTCCCGCAGCAATCAGCTTGATCACACGAAAACGGATGCGTCCGATCCTGGTTTGCCTGCTCGTCATCGCCGCTGCCGGCCTCCTGACGATGCTACTGACCGGCGATATCAACCCCTATAGCGGAAATCGAAAAATATTCACCCATTCGTTTCCTCTCGACTCCCCCACCGCCGCCTTCGCATCCGGCGATTCCTGGTCCACCCGGGACGCCGGTTTTCATTTCGCATGGAACGTTTTCGGGTATAATTTGATGTATTTCTTTATCGGTCGATTCACCGGTCTGGTCTGGTATTTTCTGCCCGGCTTGCTCGCCGCCGCCCTTGCCCTTGCACATACCGGCAACCCGACTGGACGGCGCATTCTGACCTGTACGGGTATCCTCGCCCTGCTCCAGATCATCCTGATTCCATCCAACTATCACGGCGGCGGCGGCGCGTTGGGTAACCGCTATTTCATCAACCTTTATCCGCTGCTGCTGATCAGCCTGCCCCGTCTCCCCAGCCGCCGGGTCATTTTCCCCGTTCTCATCACCGCAGCCGTTTTCTCCGGTTCCTTCCTCATCACCCCCTGGCTCAGCTCCTATCAACCCGGTCACTTCGCAAAAACCGGCATCTACCGGTTCCTTCCGGTGGAATGGACACTGACCGGCGCTTTTCCCCTCTTCGAGCCGACGCATGTGCGGGTCCACCTGCCAGGTATCCCCGGTACCATCACCTTTTTGGATCGGCAAACCCGTGGCAAAGAAAATGACGGCTTCAGCATTCTGGCGGGCCCGCCTGCCCAAAGCATCATCGAACTCGACGAGCCGGTCGATACCCTCACACTTCACGCCATCACACAGGGTGTACCCATTTACGGCCGCATTCGCTCCTCAGCCGGGGTCATCCCCATCGATCTGCCGGCTCATTCCCAGCGCTCCGTGACGGTTCCCCTGGGTACAGGACATCATCGCATTGACATCTACGGTATCGACCGGTGGATCCATTCCCTCGATTTCTCATTCACAGCAGGCGATCCCTCCTGGGTATGCGGTCAGCCCATGTATCAACCGGAAATCCGGTTCATCTCCACCCCCGCAACCACGATCCCAGACGACTCACCGGATTCCCAGCGGCCACCCGAACGAAAACCACAGCGGAAAATACCGCTTCAAGTGTATAATAAGTCAGACCGTTTATCCGGGGAGGAACCATGACGCAATCACCTTTCCGCCCAGACGCTGTTCATTATAAGGTCGTGGAGCTATCCATGGTAACCGACGAAACCATTGAACATGCCGTGAACATGTGGACCGGCAGCGGATGGATCTTTGACCAGATTCAATTCGTCGTTCGGGATGCATCCCGGAGACCATCGATGGCATTCCTGTTTTTTTTGAGACCGGTCCAGCAGGGAGACGAGCCGACATTCGAACAGCTTCGGTCGCAGAAAGAGGATGATGCTATTGATGATGATGATGATGATGACGACAACGGGCTGATCATGAGCCCGGATGAAGGAGATATTGTATGGAACTGATTTATCTCGATCACAATGCGACGACACCATTGCATCCGGAGGTTAAGCGAACGATTGTCGACAGCCTGGACATTTTCGGAAATGCCTCAAGTCTGCATCCGTTCGGGATCGACGCGCGGAGACGCGTAGAACAGGCTCGGAAACGGGTGTTGTCAATATTGAATGCCACAGAGGGTCAGGTTATTTTCACGAGCAGCGGGTCGGAAGCGAATAATCTCGCGTTAAAAGGGCTCATTTGTCGTGGAGAAAAATGCAGACATACAGTCTGTAATGTTCAGCAGTTTCATTACATCACGTCGCAAATCGAGCATCCCAGTGTGCATCAGACCTTTTATTGTTTGAGCCACATGGGGGCCGATGTCACGTACCTGCCCGTGGATGGATTCGGTCGGGTAAATCCCGACGATGTCCGCCGAGCACTGAAACCCAATACCGTTCTGATCTCGATTATGATGGGTAACAATGAAGTGGGTACACTGCAACCTATCCGTGAAATCGGCACGATTGCCCGGGAATCCGATGTCGCTTTTCATGTCGATGCCGTGCAGGCCGTAGGGAAACTTCCCATCGATGTCGATGCAATGCATATCGATCTGCTATCTCTCAGCGGGCATAAACTCAATGCTCCAAAAGGTATCGGAGCACTGTACGCACGGAATTCGATGGCCCTCTGCCCGTTAATCCACGGCGGGCATCAGGAATTGAACCTGCGGGCCGGCACGGAAAACACACTGGGTATTTTCGCCCTCGATAAAGCACTCGCTATCGCTCTGATCGATGGCGAAACCGAAGCCGCCGAATCGAGAAAACTGCGCGATCTAATGCATAATAAACTGACGGAATCATTGACCGGTGTCCATCTGAACGGTCACCCCACACAACGGCTTCCCGGTACCCTGAACCTGAGCTTCGACCGGATCGATGGCGCCGCCATTCTGGAAATGCTGGCCATGCAGGGCATCGCCGTCTCATCCGGATCCGCCTGCTCCAGCGGCGAAGAATCACCCTCGCATGTGCTCATGGCAATGGGTCTCCCACCGGAAAAAGCCCGATCCGCCATCCGCATCTCATTCGGTCTGGGCAACACGGAAGACCAGGTTCAAGCCGCCGCCGCCATTTTGATCCGGACCGTGGAAAAACTCCGCACCCTCTCACCCTTGTAACCGATGATGATGAAAAAGTGGCGCTTACTCAACACTGGATATCGAACTGGAGCCGACAACATGGCTCTAGACCATGCCATCCTGACCGCCCGGGATCGGGATGAATGCCCCGACACCCTGCGGTTCATGTTCTTCGAGGCAGATACCGTGCTCGTTGGATTCCATCAATGCGTCGAACTCGAAGTCGATATTGACTACTGTCGGCAGCATCGGATCGAAATCGGTCGGCGATTAACCGGTGGCGGCGCAATTTTGATGCAGCCAAGCCACATTGGATTCGAGATCGTATGCGATGCCGGGTGGTTCGATACAGGGCTCAATCGAAAAAACCGCTATCGCCTCATCTCAGACCCTATCGTCAACGCTCTGCGTCACGTGGGATTCAACGCCGCCTATCGCCCATTAAACGATATCGAAATCAACGGAAAGAAAGTATCGGGGACCGGTGGCGTCGATGGGAAACGATCCCTTCTGTTTCATGGTTCGATTCTCGTCGATATGGATATCGAAACCATGCTCGGGTGCTTGAAGATACCAATCCAGAAAATTAGTGATAAAGCGCTGGCTTCGATTATGGACCGTATCACGACACTCCGCCGCGAGCGCCAAGGCGCCGTCGACACGGAGTTATTGATCGAGAGGATCATCCGGGAATTCGAGTGCCGTTTGGGTGTAGAAATTCGGGAGAACGCCTTGACGGAGTGGGAATATCAGCTTTTTTCACAGCGTCGGGCGTATTATGCATCTTCAGAATGGATTGACACCGTGCAGATGCCGCCCGGAACACGTCCGGTTCTCCACGGGATTCATAAAGCACCCGGCGGCATGGTACGAAGCGTTTTGGTGGTAGATCAGCGAAGTCGGCACATTCAGAGTGCATTGATCACCGGAGATTTTTTTGCCGCTGATCCCCGTGTGCTACTGGACATGGAGGCCCGCCTGAAAGGCGTCTCCATCGATCCCGGAAAAATACGCTGGTTAATCCACCAGGCTTTTACCGGCTACGAACAAACGATTCCCGAGGTGACAGCCGATGACTTCGTCCAGTCGGTTTTAAATGCTCTGCAGGACCAGGGTACCGGATGATTGAATCCCGAACCGTTCATACGTATCACCCGGGAATGTTTCGAATCGATGGTATTCGTGGAAAATATCCAGCGCTTTCTCTGACGGGTACAGTGTGCGAACTCAACTGCCGGCATTGCCGGGGTCGACTTCTTAAGGGTATGATGATGGCCGATACACCGGACCTGCTGCGGGAAAGACTGATACGCGCTCATCTCGCCGGTTTTCCGGGGGCATTGATATCCGGCGGCGCGGATATCCGGGGTTCTCTGCCTTGGACTCGATTCCTCCCCGTCATCGAGTCCATTGCTAATACCACCAACCTGATGCTCAGTGTGCATCTCGGCCTGGCTGATCGGAACACTGTCGAAGCACTGGCTCGGAGTGGTGTGCGGTTATTTCTGTTCGATTTCGTCACTCGGCCCGATACGTTCCGCACCGTTTTCGGTCTTTCCGACGGGTATACCCGAATGCAGTCCATGATTGATGCGCTCATTGATTTGCATGTCTGGACCGCGCCCCATATCATTCTCGGGTTCACAGGGGATGATATTTCCACAGAAATCGAAAATATGGACCGATTAGTGCCTCTTTTAAAAACGAGCATTGTCGTCATTCAGTTCATGCCACTGAGGAACACACCCATGGCCGGAGATCCGACAGCATCCCGTGATACTGTTATCCGATACATTACGGATCTTCGAAAACGATTTCCGCAGACCGAAATCGCCCTGGGTTGTGCTCGCCGACGACCCGATGCCACACTGGAAATTCAGGCGATTCGCGCAGGCATTGACCGATTAGCGCTCCCCGATCCCATCACACGCGCATTTTTGGATACGGAAGCGATACCGACGATCCATCATCCGGTTTGCTGCGCCATACATCATGCCGATCCGATGATGCAGAAAGGACCGACCGATGGCCACCATGCCATACTACCCTGAAACCATACGTACATCCACTGCAGCCGCGTTGACGCTGGGACTGAAACGCGGCCGTTTCTACCGAAATGCCCGTCTCGGATGTATCAATGTGCTTTTGACCTATCCGGACGGATGCCGGGCCAATTGCGCCTATTGCGGTCTGGCTCGCCAGAGGTCCGGAAGAGATGCTTCGAAAAGCTTTATCCGCGTGGACTGGCCAGTGGTTCGGACCGATGTCTTGATCGATGCCATGAACGGAAAAATCGACAGATTGAGGCGTATATGCATCAGCATGATTACCCATGACCGGGCTGCGGACGATACGCTCGCGTTAACCCGTATTCTGAAGGAATCCGTGAATTTGCCGATCTCCCTCCTGATCACCCCGACCCAGGTTGATCGGCACATGCTTGCGCTGTTCCACGAAGCCGGTGCCGACCGAATCGGAATTGCCGTGGATGCAGCTACCCCCGAGATTTTTGATCGGTATCGGGGCGGCATGGTACACGGTCCGCACCGATGGGATCGTTACTGGGAGTGTTTTGATGATGCCGTCACTGAATTCGGTCGAGGGTTTGTCGGATCCCATCTCATTGTCGGTCTCGGTGAAACGGAAAAGGATATGGTTTCAGCTTTCTGGAAAACCTGCCAGGCCGGCGGCGTAACACACCTGTTCTCCTTTTATCCGGAACCCGGGTCGTTTCTTCACCATCAGCCACCTCCCCCTCTGGCAAGCTATCGCCGGATGCAACTGGCTCGGTATCTGATCGATACCGGCGTTGTAACCAATACGGACTGTGTGTTTGATTCATCCGGAACACTGCGTGCATTCAGCAAACCAGGTCTCAATCTGGACCGGTTGATCGAATCCGGACGTCCATTCGAAACCAGTGGTTGCCCCGGTAACGATGGGGAAGTGGCATGTAATCGGCCGTTCGCCAACAGCGAACCTGGGCCAGATGTCCGCAATCTGCCCTATCGAGCCACCAACGATGATATTGACCGAATCCGGATGTCTCTCGGCGCTGATTTCCTGACAAACCGTCATTCGGTCCGATGATCAGGTGTTCTTGTTGAGTTCCGAGAAGGGAATGACCTCTACTATTTCCCACTCATAGACGCCTTTGGGCAGACGCACTTGAACCTCGTCACCCTCGTGCCGGCCGAACAATGATCGCGCAATCGGTGATCCCACTGTAACCAGGATATCCCCCGGTTGTTTGTAGGGCGGGTCTTCACCGTCAAGAACAATAATATATGTACGGGTCTCTTCCAGATCCAGGTCCGCAATAGTCACTCGACTTCCATACGCGATGCGATCTGTCGGCAAATCGTCCAAATTGATCGTCTGTATCTGATTCAGCAGCTTTTCCAACTGCGCAATTCGGGATTCCACGAATAACTGCCGTTCCTTCGTCATCTCATACTCGGCATTTTCACTCAGATCTCCCAGTGAAATAGCATATTCAAGCTGCTTGGGTATTTCCACGGTCAATTCAAACATATATTTCTTCATCTGGGTTTTGACTTGGTCGATAAGAGGGTGTTTCATAGCTGTCTCCTTGTTCGTCACATGCAGTTATGCGCATTCAGCATGGGTTTGATTCTGCCGGAAGAAACGCATCGCAAAATCCACCTCGTCCGCGGATCCGATAATGAGCGGTGTGCGCTGATGGAGTTCCGTCGGAACGATTTTCATGATGTCCTGATCTCCATTGGTTGCTTTGCCCCCTGCCTGTTCGGCAATGAACGCAAGGGGAGCCGCTTCGTAGAGATAGCGCAGTTTGCCATGAGAGTTCTGCTTGTCGGCCGGATACAAAAAAATACCACCTTTCAGCATATTACGATGAAAATCTGCAACCAGAGAGCCGATGTATCGCAATCCCATGCCGCGTCCACCCGACTCGCGTGATCGTTTGGCACAGGCGAGATAATCCCGGACTTCCTCCTTCCAACGATGGGAATACGCCTCGTTGATACTGTAGTAGTTACCGGAACGTGGAATCCGTATATGAGAATGGGAAAGCAGGAATTCCCCGATCGATGGTTCCAGAGTAAACCCGAAAACACCCTGTCCCGACGTATACACAAGCATCGTGGACGATCCATACAACACGTACCCAGCCGCGACTTGTTTATAGCCGGGTTGCACACAGTCGGTCACATCGCCCCGGGGAGCGTATGACACCTTTCTCAGAATCGAAAAAATCGTACCGATACTGACATTGACATCAATATTGCTCGACCCATCCAGGGGATCCATATTCAGTGCATAATTACCCACAGGATACTCATCGGGTATACGGACCATTCCCTCGGATTCCTCGCTGGACAGTGCACACAGCAATCCCAGATGATTCAACGAGCGCACCATGATGTTATGGGCGAGAATATCCAGTTTCTGCACATCCTCTCCCTGAACATTGGTCTGACCGGCCCGGCCCAAAATACCCGCCAGCCCTGCCCGGTTCACCTCCCGGGACACAATCTTGGCAGCAAATGCTACCTCCGTGAGCAGCTTCGTAAAATCACCGCGGGCTTCCGGATAGCGTCGTTGCTGATCCAGGAAATGCCGTTCCAGAGACATGATCGTTTTATCCATCCCTCTCCTCCAGCACTGACTCACATCAATCAGGGTTCAGGTGTCGGCGTCGGTGTCTCGGGAGCCGGTGTTGGCGTAGGATCACATTCTCCACACTCCCCAGCGTCTCCGATGGTCCATTCGAACAGCGACCCGTCGGCTAAATTGGGAGTATAAATAGAATCGCATGAAAATTGCTCATCATACCAAGGATAGGCCTCCAACAGATGAACTCCGCGACCATAGCCTTCCACTTCAAACGACTCGCCGGGATCCAGCGATGTCTCGCTGTCTCCGTCAATAAAGAAATCCACCAGACACGTGGACTGATTAACCACACTGATCGTCACATCATTCGACCAGTCGCCTTCTTCATCCTCATAGAGATCACATCCCGTCGCGACCAGCAACACCCCAATCATCAGCATAATCCAACCCGTGAAGATATGTTTTCTGATAACCACGCATCGCCCTCCATCCTGTTATCAAAATGATAATGTATCTTATTCTGATATTCGTGTCGATCTTTTACCGATCGATTCCTACCCAGTTATTTTCGACGCACATTTTCGACGCTGAAACCTCTGTGATCTGGAATCGTCCAACATTCAGGATGTTTGGAGTAAAAGCGATGAAAACAGCTCACCAATTCATATTCTTAACCGGGATCATTATCGGATGGTCCATGATGACACTTCCGTCCGTTCACGCCCAAGCTCCCCGGTGGGAATTGGTTTACTACCCAAATGGACCGGTTATAACGCCCGGTTTTCAAGCGCCCTGGGATACAAACGGTGTCGAGGATCCGGAACTTTTATGGGACGGTATGGAATTCCGGTTGTATTATACCGCAATCGATGCCCTGGGGGTTCAACGCATCGCCGCGGCAACATCCCGAAATCTGCTGGAATGGACCCCCCGGGGAATCATCCTGGAACCGCGGGCAGGCACATTCGATCGGGATGGTGTATCGGATCCCGATGTGCTCCGTGTCGGTTCGCAGTACATCCTTTTCTACACCGCAACGAACTATGAATGGCGGCAAATCGCCCGGGTAGATTCCCCGGATGGATACCACTTCACGGGGAACCGGGATGTCGTACTTACCGGTTCGTTCAATGGCAACCGCTTCGATTATCTCGGCGCCGGTGAACCCTCAGTGATTTACTCCGGTGGCATGTATCAACTTGTCTATCGAGGGTTTGATTCGAATGTCTGGTGGCGGTTGGGCCTGGCGCTTTCAGAGGATGGATTTCACTTTCTATCCATTAGCAGTTCCTTGGAACGGCAGGCGATTTTCGGCCGGGGTCCGCACGGTTACGACGATGGAGGTGCTGGGGAGCCGGAAATCTGGTCAGGCAACGCGAACGACATCCGGATGCTGTATACAAGTCTGCATTACTGCCTGGATGGGCCTTTGTACCGGATTGGATATACCAGTGACGGCTACTTCAATTGGGATCGTTACAACATGATCAGCGGGATCGGTGAACCGGGTGATTGGAATGGTATGCACTTTAAATCCCCATCGGTTCTTGATTTCGGTGATTTTTTACTCGTGGCGATGGAGGGATGGCCGAATCGATTGCAGGCATCTGGAATCGGTCTGATGATCGGTGTCGAGCGGTGGCTGAAATCGAAACAAAACCATCTGGTTTTTCACACCACCGGCGGCATCGTTCCGCCCGGTCGCATCGAACTGGGTAACTACGGCGCAAGCGATGTGGTCATTACTGGCATCACCGTCATCGGCCCGTCATTCACCATCGTCCCTCCCTCATTGCCTCATGTGCTGAAACCCTCCGACGAACGGGTCCTTTCAGTATCCTACACACCCGATCCGGGGGGGACACCCGTTCAGGGTCGTGTAATCATCGAGAGCAATGCGCAGATCGGTAACACCATCACAATTCATCTGTCGGGATACTGAAATCCGCTATCCGTTCTGCACATAACTGGCGGAGGGCATCCGCCACCCGTTCAGTCACTCCCGTCCGAGCCGGTGGACGCAGGGTCCGATCGTGGCAATCAGATCCTCCCGACTCAATATAAAGATGATGATCATACATCCATTCCCGCAATCGCTTTTTCCACTCCTCGGTGTGCCCCGGATACTCAATTTCCAGACCATCCAGCCCGATCCCGATGAACTCGGGGAGAATTTTTTCTACTATCTCAAATGGAGGCAGGACTTCCCGGTAATGGCTTTCACCGGGAAACGAACCGGCTGCCGGGTGGGCAAGTATGCGAACGAGCGGCCATCGGCGAAGATAAATAGCAGCCCGTTCAAGGGGGATTCCGGAAGGAAGATAGGCGGGGGAGTCATTTCCGATGATGGATGACACGACCGCTCGATCATGGATTCCCAGATCGTTCAGGGCCAGAGCAAAATGGCGGCGTGATATCCGATGCCCATGCCTGTACACATGTTCAACGCGCAATGGTTCCGGTAGCCAGGGTTCCGTCGACTCCGGACCAAAGCATTCGTTGATGGTCCGGATCCGCGCTTCGGTCAGCGCATCGCCACGGCCCTGTGACAAAACTAAATCGGTTTCTTCGATAAATGCGGGAATATCCAGCAAAGCGGAATCGAAGTATGCCAGGAGATGCAGTGATCCGGTGAACAGCGTGCGTTTGAATTGAATGGTAATCTCCATCCCGGGCATCACATCGATGCCGGCTTCTCGACCGGCAGAAAGCGTTTCCTGCAAGCTATCAATGGTGTCATGATCGGTCACAGCGATCATGCGGATTCCAGACCGAACGGCTTCCTGGACCAATTCGACTGGTGTCAGTGCACCGTCCGATGCGGGGGTATGATTGTGAAGATCGGCATACATACGGGATTCCTGAATCATTGTCGCTCTCCTCGAATAATCCGTGTACGCGGATCGGATAGCAATCTCCGATCCAAGGCTTTGCCTTCCCGTCGAATAACGTCTAATATAGCCGGTATGAAATAGCAACATGGAGGCATGTATGACAATTGCACAGATACCATTCACTCTTCACCATTCCCGCAGTCAGGAGATGACACAGGCGGCAATGATCGCGTTGAAAATCGCGTTAAATCTTCAATCCGGTGAACGGATTCTGATCATGGCCAATCCTGACGGCGACCTGCCGGTGATCGCACAAAGTGTCTATAATGCGGCTCTGGAAATCGGCGCTTGTCCCACGTTGTTGTTTCAGCCGGCTCGTTCACGAGTGGACTTCGCCGAACAGGCGACTCTGGCAGCGATATCAACAGAACCCGAGGTCATGTTTTCCATCACACGGGAAAGCCTGGGTAACGATCCCAGGGGATTGACGGATCCATACAAGAAAGGTTCACTGACATTTAACCACATTTTTTATTATCTGATTGCGACGCAACGCACTCGAGGAGCCTGGTGTCCTGCGGCGGATCTCGACACATTTTGCCGAACCGTTCCGGTGGATTACGAAATGATGTGGGTGCGGGCCCGGGAACTCAATCAGTTATTCGATGCAGCGGAGAGCATCCATATCACGACACCGGCCGGGACCGATCTGTTTATCGATATGGAGGGTGTTCAGGGCATGCTGGATGATGGTGATTACCGGTATGCGGGCCATGGCGGTAATCTTCCTGCCGGTGAAGTGTTTTGTGTTCCTGCCCGGAATAGCTATGGTCTCGCGGTCATCGATGGAACAGCCAGCCTTCTCAATGGTACGCTGATACCGAAAAACCCCTTTACGATTCGCATCGAGCAGGGCCAAGTGGTTGTTATTGAAGGGAAAGAGGAGGCCGATCGTTTTAAAGGAACGCTCGAGGAAATGCGACGGGCAACGGAGGATCAGATTACGCGAGGGATCATCGCCTCGGGTCATGCGGACACGTATCGAAGGAATTGCTTGCATCTGGCGGAATTCGGAGTTGGTCTCAACGAATCGGCCCGGATTGTCGGCAACATGACCGAAGACGAAAAAGCGCTGAACACGTGCCATATCGCTGTTGGAGACGACTGTTACGGTCAAGCGCCCGCCGTTGCTCATCTGGACTGCATCATGCGTAATCCGACCATCGAGATCGCTCTGGTCAATGGGAAATCCGTTCGGATCGAACCAAAGCAACCGAAAATTTAATAGGCGCAGGAACCGAAACGCTGATCTGTGCATTGCCACACGTCATCTCGACGTGCTCATCATGGGGTGCCGCGTTTCAAACGAGATCAGTCAGGGCTTTCTGAATGCGGGTCATCCCTTCCCGAAGATTTTCCATGGACGTTGCGAACGACAACCGGATGTTATTCGGCGCGCCGAATCCTTCACCTGGAACCAGTGCCACATGGGCTGTTTCCAGCAGGTAATCGCATATATCCATCGCTGTCTTCATTGTGTGTCCGGCTGCGGAGCGGCCGAACAGCTTGGAAACGTTGGGGAACAGGTAGAAAGCGCCTTTCGGCACGCAAACACTCACGCCGGGAATTTGAGCGAGTGATGCCAGCAGAAAATCTCTTCGCTCCTGGAATTCACGAACCCGAACCACCAGATGACGTTGATCTCCTCGAAATGCAGCAACCGCCGCCTTCTGAGAGATCGACACCGGATTGGATGTCGTATGCCCCTGTATCCGTTTCATGCCGCCGATCAGCGTTGCCGGACCTGCAGCATACCCGATTCGCCAACCCGTCATCGAGTATGCTTTTGATGCGCCGTCGATCAACACCGTATGCGCCCGCGTCTCGGGCATAATGTTCAACGACCGGACAAAACGGTATCCCTCATAGGTAATCTGTGAATATATTTCATCGGCGATAATCAATAGTTTGTTCCGATGTGCAATTTCAAGAATGGCACGCAGTTGATCCGTTTCATAGGCCGCACCCGATGGATTCGATGGATTGTTGATGATGATAGCCCGTGTTTTAGAGGTCAGAGCTGCTTCAAGCTGCTCAGGCAACAAAATAAATTCACTGGATTCCTCTGTATGTACTATCACCGGAACCGCTCCCGTCAACCGAACCTGCTCTGGATATGAAACCCAGTACGGCGCTGGAATGATGACCTCGTCTCCCGGATTTAACGCCGCCGCCATGGCTAGATACAACGACATCTTTGCACCGGCACTGATCAAAATCTCATCTGGAGAAAAAGACAAGGCATCATCCTGAATCAAGCGCTGAATAATGGCATCTTTCAGATCGGGAATGCCGTCGTTCTGCGTATACCCGGTAAAATTATCCCGAATCGCCTGGATTCCTGCTTCCTTGACATGTTCCGGAGTGGGAAAATCCGGTTCGCCAACACTGAAATCAATCACCGGGATACCGTTGCTTTTCATCGTCTTGGCTTTAGCGGATATTTTCAACGTTAAAGAAGGTGATAACTGCTTTACAATTTCTGATAAATCCATAACGCCTCCATTCCAAATTCGAAAAAAACGTGTTGCGCCTATCCGAGATAGGGTTCCCATCGGTTATCGACTAAGAAAAAAACGCCGAAAACCAATAACTTTTCATGTTCGCAAATCTGCCGGATTCGATCAAGATCAGCGGTATCGATCCGCATCGCCATGCCACAATCCGAACCCAGTTGTCGCGGTTTGACCACTGTCCGGTATCGAATTTTCAGTCGATCCAGAATTTCTTCGAGAACCATATGCTGATGCACCGATTGCATCAGTAAAACAACGTGTTCCGGACGGTTCATTTCATTTTCCTGAACACGCTGTCGACGGCTTCGATCATCATATCGATGTCTTCCCGCGTGTGAAATAAGCCGGGTGACAACCGGACGGTGCCCATGGGGTACGATCCTGCCGTTTGATGCGCCCACGGCGCACAGTGCAAACCCGTTCGGGTAATGATTCCATAATCATCCAGCAACGCATTGGCAATGTCGGCAATGTCGACATCCTTCTTTCCCACACTGAACACCGGACTGCGATTCTCCGGCGTCGTCTTACCATACAGAATCAGACCCGGTATGTTTTTAAATCCGTCCAATACCCATGTGCACAACTCTTTTTTTCGTTGTGTAATTGCGGCGATACCGCGGGAATGAATATACTGCAGGGCAGCTTCCAAACCAGCGAGACCGTGGAAATTCTGTGTTCCGGATTCATAACAATCCGGCATTTCATCTGGTTGATAATCGAGGCCGGACCGTGTTCCTGTGCCGCCGAAAATCAACGGTTCCGGATTTGTCCGATGCGAAACATACAGGAAACCGGTACCGGTAGGACCCAGCAGACTTTTATGTCCCGGACCCGCCAGCACATCGATGCAGTCTTTTTCGACATCAATGGGAAAAGCACCCACCGTCTGGGCACAATCCACCATAAAATAGGCATCATAATCCCGCACAATGGAGCCAATCGCGGTTAGATCATTGACGGTTCCAGTCACGTTTGATGCGTGATTTACGATCACCATGGCGGTTTTTTGTTGTTTGAGCGCATGCCGGAGATCTTCGGAATCCAGTAGACCGGTGGTGGAACAAGGCAGAATAACGAGTTCGATAATTCCCAACTTTTCGAGATACCGAAGTGGACGACTGACCGCATTATGTTCCATGCTGGTGGTAATGATGCGATCGCCTTGACGGACCAGTCCACGGATGCCAAGATTGATCATATGCGTGGCATTGTGACCAAAAGCGACCCGTGAACTGTCTGAAACATTCAGCAAACGAGCAAGCAGGGAACGCGTTCGGAACGGTAAGCGGTTCATTTCCGGATTATTGGATCGGCCTGGGTTCCCCATGGCTTCCTGAAATACCCTATTGACAGCTTGTAAAACACAGGCCGGTTTTGGCCAGGAAGTCGCGGCATTGTCGAAGTATCGATTCAATGCACGTCCTCAGCTTCCCCCTGCCCCGGTACTGCCGATCTCTGAAGTGCGGTGGAACCTCCATCGGTCACAACGGAAGCATGACTAGCTGTCTCCAATCGGTCGCGGATGTAAAAGAATCCCGTAATAAATGCGATTAAAAACAGAGCACCGATCACAACCCATTCATTGCGGAAAAATGATGCTTTCGTTTCTTTTTCTTCTGCCATATTTGCTCCCAGATCCTCTGCACGTCAACGTGGTATTATAAGAGATACGTTTCGTTCGGTTCAATGGTTTTCATTTATTCCCCGGTTTGACTTTGATATGGTAGTATCATGAACGGGGCTTCACAAGATATGGAAATCCGCCTCCGCGATGATGGTCTGGCCATTCGGACAGACCGGGACGGCTATTGGTTCGGAAACGAAGTTTTAGAGCTAGTTGCCGCCATGGGTCACCGTACCTGGAATCGAGCGGTGGACTTGGGATGTGGTGATGGAGTCATTGCGCTTTTGCTAGCGCGTCGCGGCTTGGCCCGAGAAATCTGGGCAGTGGATATCGATGATGACCATTGTCGGCGAGCGGCGGTCAATATTGACACACATGGTCTGACCGGAATGATCCGGGTTTTCCGGAGAGATATCCGCCAGTTGCGAGGCATGCTACAGAAATCCTCAGTCGATCTGATTACAGCGAATCCCCCGTTTTTTCCGCTCGATCGGGATTTTTTACCCGTATCGGAAAGCGAGACCCATGCGCGCCAGGAAGTTAACGGCAATCTGAGGATTTTTCTACATGCCGCTGATTATCTGGCATCCCGCCGAGCGGACCTGTTTATGATCTATCACCCCGGTCGCCTTGATGTTTTATTCTATGAGTTGCAATTGACCCGGTTCCGATGCAAATCTCTTCGTATACTCCACCATCGGGACGGCCGGGCGTTGTTTGTTATATGTCATGCCGCTAATCATGGAAAGCCGGGGATGCAGATCGAACCACCAATTACGATGGCGGACTCGATTAAAACATCGATGAAGGAATCACATCATGGAGATTAACCTCGCCGGAATGAACATTGACCATTCTCTGCTGCAGGACACGATCCGCCTGTTGCGGCGCGCAGCGGATTGCTTGACGCAGGAAAAACCCAATTTGCAGGAAAATCGACGGGTTGCCGATGCCATTTTTGCCCTATTGGATGCCGATAGCATGACGCCGGAAACACTCTCCGCTGCCTATGCCCGAATCAGCCGGGATCCTCGATCCGTCGATCAACTCCGGGAAGAATCCCGATATCGAGTAGGGAAGGCGCGCCGCTCCAACCGGACGATCATCTTCGGTCTCGGGCATGCATCGGTCGCAGAGCATGCCGTTTTCAACCTGGATGTCATCGGTATCAGCCGGTATCTGTCCGAGTATATCCAGTCTCACCGGCTGGGTTCCTATACGGAGAAGTCGCAGCGATACATTCGTCTGGACTCTGACTACACAATCCCTCCCGAGTTGATCGGAACACCACTGAGCCGGGATTTTGAGCAGTTCATTCAGCGGCGATTCGACGATTACCACGCGCTGTGCCGTATCATCGAGAAGGAATTGGATTCGGCGGAGCCCGACGTAGCCGGTGAAGATGCACGGTATGTTCTGCCCCTAGCGGTCACGACACAGATGGGGATGACAGTGAACGCTCGAACATTGGAGCGAATACTACAGAGAGCTGCTTCATCCGGTCTTCAGGAGTTCCAGGAATGGGGTCGACGCGTCTTTTCGGTCATCGACGGTATTGCGCCCTCTATCATTAAATACACGGCACACTCCGATCGCCAGACAGCTATCGAAACCGCGCTTCGATCTTACCAATCGCGTGAGAAACCGGATCCGACAGCACCCGGAATCCGTCCACCGGTCCAACTGGTATCGGTCACTCCTGATGGTGACCGTCGGGTTGTCGAGGCTCTTTTGGCCGGATTATCGGGTCAATCCATTGGCGAAACGCACGAGTCGTTCCTCGATGATCCCGCAATTCGACGGCAGATTTTTCTAGATGTATTCCGGGAGATGGAACCATGGGATCCACCTCCCCGGGAGTTCGAATTGGCGGATGCACAATTCGAATTGCTGATCAGTGCCGCTGCATATGCGCAGTTAAAACGCCATCGCATGGTCACGCTCCGGCCCGGACCCTATGATCCGCGTTTGGATATCACGATCCCTCCGGTATTGAAAGAGGGTCGGGGTGAAGTCATTCTTCGATCTGCGGCAGCAGAAAGCGCTGCGATAGCTCACCGCATGATGTGTCAGGCACCGCTGGCTGCACCTTACGCATTCTTGGCGTGTCACCGTCGGCGAATCATCATGAAAGTCAACGCCCGTGAACTGATTCACCTTTCGCGATTGCGGGAGGATGTACATGCGCAATGGGATATCCGGGAAATTGTTACTGCGATGGTCACTCTTGCGAGAGCGCAGCTACCTGGCTGTATGATCGCAGCATGTGGTAAACACGCGTTCGAAGCATACCGGCAATCGCTGGGAATTTCATCCTGATTGCTCAGGAACTCAGGGACTCAGGGACTGTTCGGGGTTGACTCGAGATCGTATGGGTTGCCGGGCATCACAATTGTATATCCCGGTTGACCGCCGCCGGTGGCAACCAGGTTTGCGAAGACAGCGCTCCATAAATAAATTGCGTCTTCAGAAGCCTGAATATCGTAGTTTCCAAAGCCGAAGTTTTCTCCGACTGAATACCATCCTTCGGACGTGCTGGGCATCTATGCGGGGGCCGCACTGATTGTCGAAGTAGCGGAAACCAGGAACGAACCGGTAGCGCTATCGAACAAGGTGAGTGTGACCGTGGCAGGCTGAGTACCGGCATTCACGATCGACCAGAAACCCTGGATCGAAAATCCATGCTGCCAAAAAGGAAACGGAACCGTTTCATCCGAAAACGCGCTATAAGGCATCAGACCCATCATTGAAATCATGACAATACCAACAATCGCATTATTCATTTGGTTCTCCTTGAATAATGGCTAATCACACGGAAAATCAGTGGAATCTTGTATCAATACAAACCGATAGGTAATCGCTTTGTTCCATTCTTAGACACACATTCTCTGGGTAAAACGACGGCGTATCCAGATGGTCCAATGGGTGCATTATCGGCCGCAGCACGTCAGGGAAAGGGTGGGCGTGTCCACAACGGTAGGTGCGATACGCTTGGTCGCAACCATGAAAGCCTAACTATATTTTCAGCGCCAGAACACAAAAAAACCCCGGCCGAAGGCCGGGGTTTCCATACGATTCTTCTGATCGAATTACATGCCGTAGGGGTTGCCGGGCATAACAATCGTGTAGCCGGGCTGACCGCCGCCGGTGGCAACCAGGTTCGCGAACACCGCGCCCCACAGATAGATCTCGTCTTCGGTGGCCTGGATGTCATAGTTTCCGAAACCGTAGTTGTCGCCGATATCATACCAAGCTTCAGCGGTGCCGGGCTGCCAGGCAGCGCCAGCATTCACGGTGGCGGTGGTGGAGATCAGCCAGTTGCCGGTTGCGCCGTCGAACAGGTTGATGGTAACGGTGGCGGGCTGGGTGCCGGCGTTAACGATTGACCAGAAACCCTGGATCGAGAAGCCATGCTGCCAGAAGGGGAAAGGAACTGTTTCATCGGTCAAAGCCACATTGGCCATCAGGCCGAACACCAGAACCATCGCGATCGCTACGAATGCTTTCTTCATTTTGAAACTCCTTTTAATAAGGTGATTAAAAATCTGAGGGTTTCTCCCTCTCTCGCACCGTATAAACCGGTGAGGTTCCCAATGGTTCCCTAAAAAAAATCTTTTTCCGCGACCCCCCCGTCCTTTGTCTTTTCTACCCCGAAAAAAAGAACCTCCGGTCTTGGACCGGAGGTTCCATCCTGCATCTTCAATCCGAAACATTCAGAGGCTGATTTACAGCGGATCTACACAGCTTTGGCTTCCCAGCGCCGTCATGAAAATCTGCTGTGCATCACCTGCTGTGATGCTCTCATCGCCGTTACAGTCAGCACTGCAGGCCTCTTGATACGAGGGCGAATATGAACCCAGAGCGATCTGAAACGCCAGTTGGGCATCACCGGCCGTAATGGCGTCATCGTCGTTGACATCACCGTTGTTCACGCATTCATTCGGAGTCCAGGTCGGAACCGGGGTCGGCGTCACTTCAGGCAGCGATTTTCCGCAAATCGAAATGTCATCGATGTAGTAACCGTAATCGACAACCGACGTGTCGGTTTCCAGCCGCCATCGCACGTAGACCGCCGGCTGACCATCAGCCACTCCCGAAATGTCAAAAATCTGTTCCGTCCAGACCGTATCTTGCGCATAACCGGTCCAAACCACTGTCCAAGTCTGATTGTCAGAGGAAACCTCAACATATGCTTCATCCCAGTTTTCTTCATTCTGGAGCCATCGGTAAAAATGCAGTTCCGTATCCGTAATCGTCGAACAGTCGAACGGGGTCGACGTGAGCTTGTATGTCGCATTGTTGCTGTAATTACCATCAAGGTTCGTTCCGTAACAGGTTGTTCCGCTGTAAGGTGAAGAGGGACCAGCAACAGGCTGGCCAAACTCCCAGCCATTGGACCCACTGTTTTCAATGGTGTAACCGGGATCGCTGTCCAACGTTTCCAGATACAACGGGCATTGCCAGACATACCGGGAAATCACGACTCGAATCACGCTGGATTCGGCGCACAACACCTGATCCGCTGAAAAGGTTACCATCAATTCCGCAACATATTCATCGGGTGCAGATGGCGATGCCTGAATCTGGAAATGAGGCAACTGTGTTGTCCCCGTTCCGCCATCAGGAATGTTTCCGATGACGGCACTCCCATCCAAAATGACAATATATGGATCCGATGATGTGAGTGCTGCCTGAACATTCGTCGTCGAACCAATCGAAGTAGCAGTCAACGCCAGATTGGCGGTTTCACCCGGATCGAGAACCCCATCGTCATCCCCCTGCGTATCAATAATCTGCTGATTGACGGGGAAAACGCCGTAACTACCGGTTGGAACCAGCATAATGTCCTGATCGAGCTGGCTGCTCCCCACCATCACCGGCAGAACCGTGTCACCGTACCCGGCTGCACTGGCGACCAACGTATAATCACCGGACACAACGGGCCACCAGTACCGGCCGAATGCATCGGTTACACGGGGAAGTTCGTCGGCTGTCAGCGGAATTTCTTGAAGACCGAATTCGGCACCTTCGATCGGCACCCCCGTGCAGGCATCGAGAATGTGCCCCGTTAGGAGCGGTCCTTCCATCCGATTCAGCAGATACTGCCATCCGGCGCGGTTACGTTGCACGGTCGAATCTCGCCACTGATTGTAATTCGGAAGAAAACCCTGTGACATCGAATTCACTTCGATCACGTAGGCGAAAGTTCCCAGATCCGTATAATACCAATCGATATCACCGCCGTCGGTTGCATACAGCAGTTCCCAACACGTGCCTGGAGAATATCCCATGGTGCCGCTGTCGCATTCGATGACCGAGGCGATACCCTGTCCGATCGCCGACACCGCGTCATGATCGGGAGTTATCTCACCATCGCAGCCGTACGGGTAGATCACCAGTTCGGAATAGGAATGATAGGAGATGTCGAAAACGGGTTTGATTGTCGATGCAAACGTGATCATATTCGTTACGCAGTAACTTTCGGCGGGGAACTGCCCCCGGTACGTATCGCTGGACGGGCTTCCGGAACTGCCGTTGCAGGAACCCCAGAACGACGGGTAATTCCGATTGGGATCGATTCCGTAATAGGATGATCCTGACGGTGGATCGTGGCGATCTTTCCGCCAATCATCGTTATTGGTGAAAACGTATTCCACGCCGTCAAGATTTACCTGGGGAACAACCCAGATTTCATACGTATCTACCCAGTGCGTGACCTGCGGATCCGTTCCGTAGTTCGTCAGCAGATAATCGACGATATCCGTCGTAATCTCCGCCGTCATCACCTCCCGGGCATGATGTTGACCGTTAAACAGAATCGCCAGTTCATCTTCATCGGTATCGGCGTTGTCGGAAATTTTAATCGCGATCATTGACCGTCCCTGTTCCGTATCACCGATCGTGACCAGTTGTGTCAAATCCGGGTACGTATCGGCGAGTTGAGTGATCAGGGCAGTCATTTCCGCCGGTTGCAGATACTGCGGATCGACTTTCACGCCATCGCCGGGCACTCGGATCACGTCGACCGTATACCGTTTTTCCAGATCCAGCAGCGTTTCTTCCGAAACAACCAGACCGATCCGGAATGTCTCCCGATCCACTCCCGCCAGATCGAGATGCATCGTCTGAACGTCTTTCAGGGCCGCCGCAAAAGCTTCCTTATCAGGACAAACCAATTGCACCTGATACCGATTTTCCGATTCCGTCGCAGCCACACCAGCAACAGAAAGCGCGAGAATAAACGCAAGCGATATCACCAACACTGTCTTTGTCATTTTCTCCCCCTTGATTCAGAAATAGTGATTCCGGGCATGCACCGGACTTGTTTCGGGCATTACCTTTGCAAAAAACGGGCCGAAAATGGAACAGGCTTCCGATTTTCAATTACCGGAAGCCTGCTGATCCGTTATTTTCTGATATCACTCAGATGTCAACAGGGCGCTATTGTACATCATCAAACAGAGCCATTACTTGAATTCGGGGTGTCTCCCGATTCAGGGTGGAAAAGCCAGCTATCGAATCGAACACAAGATGGGCAATGATGCCGTGCGACCCGGATGGGATACCGGCTTGATCCGGTGTTCCCACGCTGTAACCGCCGATGCGGAGTCGATTTCCAGGGAGTTCCTGAGAATCAAACTCCACCCAGCCTGGATCCAGATCACCGGGATATGCATCGATCAGACGCAAACAGGATGCATCGTAAGCCAGTTCGATCAGGAATGCATCAATGGGTTTGTGGTTATCGGATATCCGGACTTCGACATTCCACTGGTTTCCATTTGGCCGCACCGAACCCACGGTGACCGTTCTCTCCTCTGCAGCGAGTTCTTTCCTGATTCCCCTTCCCATGATTCGAGGTAACGGATCCAGGCAAGACGAGCTTCCCAGGGCAGTCAGGAAAACACCCTGCGCATCTCCGGCCGTCACTTCGCTGTCGCCGTTGCAATCCGCAGCGCAGAACTCGACCTGAGTCGGCGTATACGCACCCAGTGCGATCAGGAACGTGGTTTGTGCATCTCCGGCCGTCACCTCGCCATCAGCGTTGACATCGCCATGGTGCAGGCATCCCGATGTCGAGGTGGGTGTCGGTGAGGGAGTGCTGGTCGGCGGCAAGGTCGGCGTTGGTTGAACCTGTCCAGCTCCCTCCGCCAGTCCACAGATCCAAACGTCATCGATGTAATGACCGGCCTGGCTGATCGACGAGTCCGCCCGGACATCGAAGCGGAGTTCGACCTGCGGTTCATCATCCGCCCATGCGGATATATCCAGTTCCCGCCATTGCCATCCACCGGAACTGCCGTCTTCATCCAGGATGGTCACCCAGGATCCTCCGTCACTCCTGATCCGGACCCGGGCGTGATCATAGGAATTTTCAACTTCGTAATACTGAGCAAACTTCAGTGCCACTTCCGTGACATTGGAACAATCGATGGGAGGAGATGTCAGGCATAGTGTCCAGTTGTTATCGTAATTCCCGGCCAGTCCCGTGCCATAGACGTATAATCCCGTATAGGCTCCGTCAGGGCCCACCTGCGGTTCACCGAATTCCCAGTTGTTATAGGGTCCCGGCGGAGAACCGGACGTGGGGTACGATGTGATTTCCCATCCCGGATCGGCATTGAAGTTTTGTTCCCAGAATGGACACATGTAGTTGATCGAAAACACGCGGACAAACGTCGTGTCCTCCGGGTCGCAGAGTGTCTGATCACATGAAAATGTTACGGTCAGGTACGCTTGATGATACTCCGGAGTCCCCGCCGCTGCCGTAACCCGAAACCGATTGGCCGGACAATATGCGCCCCCTCCGGATGGAAGGTCTACCCATGCTGCACTGTTGTCGGTGATCGTGATATAGGGATCCGTTGTCGACAAGATTCCCGTGATTCCCGATACAGGGGCTCCCGGAGCCCAGATGGCCATATTCAGATAGGCCGTTTCCCCCGGATCCAACTGACCATCGTTGTCACCGGCCTGATCCTCGATCACCACCGCCCAGACTGCCAGACCGGGTTCGTCGGTGGGCAACAACCCGATATCGTAAGTGATCGGACCGGTCCCAAACAGCACGGGCACACGTCGCGAAAGATAACCGTCCGCCTCAACTATCAAATTCAATGTGCCAGCGTGTCCGACTGCCGTATAGAAGCCGGTCACCGGGTTGTTTTGCCGCGGCGATTCCTTTGGCGTCAGAGGATATTCCTCAAAGTAATACGTCGCCTGAACCGGCTGACCGGTGCAGGCGTCGGTGATCGTCCCTTGCACGATCGGTCCGGTTTCATAGAGATCCAGCACGTTCTGCCAGCCCGCCCGGTTTCGGGTAACCGTCGTGTTTCGGATCGAATACGCCGGGTAATAACTCGAGGCATTGACCTCCACCGCCATCGCCAAGCTACCAAACCCGGCATAAAAATAATCCGTCTCGTTACCATCATTGTTATACAGAATCTGCCACCATGCTCCGCTGTCATATCCATATCCGCCATCTTCCCGTTGAATCACCGCTCCCATGGAGCCAGCGAAACTGGACAGAATTCCAGCTTCCGGCGCTGATTCCCCCCAGCAGCCATACGGATACATGATCAACTCGTTAAAACTGTGATACGAGATCACCGCAGTGAAGGCATGATTCTGAGCCAGCGTCATGATTCCCTGGATCTCCGGCTCCGATCCGGGAGCAGTCCCGCGATAGCCACTGGAATTGGGATCCGATGAAGATCCAAAACACGCTCCCCAGTCGACATCGTAATTATGCCCCAGCGCAACGCCAAACACATCCCCACCCAACTCACGCCGATTCTTGATCCAATACTGATCCGTCGACCAACAATACGCGCTGCCGTCAGGATTCAGCATCGGAACAATCCAGATCTGCCACGAATTGACCCAATTCGTGACATCCGGGTTCGATCCGTAATTTTCCGCCAGGTAGATCGCCATATCCATCGCAATCTCCGTACTCATGATCTCCCGCGCTTCATGCAAACCCAAGACGAGAACTTCCGGTTCCTCCTCCTGAACCAGAACATTGTCGGATATTTTCACCGCCCAAACCGTCCGGTTCTCCGCCGTAACCGCCAACTCATACCGCTTGACAATCGACGGGTAGGTCGTTTGCAGATTGTTCAGCACATTCATGACCTCCGCATAATCATAATACTGAGGATCAATATCCCTATTACTTTCGACATCCTCTGCGGAACGGACCTCCGTCCAAGACAATCCCATCTCATCCAGGATCTGCCGACCGTCGTCCGTCATCAACACATCCACGGAAAAGCGTTCCCGATCCAAACCAATCCGATCCACATGGTCACGGATCGCCGGACCATGCTCCTTCATCACCATCTGATAATCCTTCAGCGATATCTCGGCAACACATCGCGACGATGCTTCCACCGAAATCCCAAACCCCATTCCAATCAGCAATCCAATTAGACACGTCAGTTTTCTCATACTTTTCCCCTGGATAGACGACATTGACAGAGTGATTACCTCCACGGCGCCGAAACTTGCAAAAACAATGCCGTATCACCTCTCGTCCGCTGTTTCGACCCGGAACCACATTCATTGCCACCCGCCGCCATCTTGAACTCCTGTCGTATTCAGAATATGATCATGCAACGTGCCCACGCTCAAATCAGCAGGGCAAAACGGTTCACGCCGGAAGGGGGAAACAATCATGAAGCGTGGTATTCTAACATCATTTTGGATCGGTACCGTCATGCTCGTCGGATGCAGGCAATCTTCGCCTTCCGTCCCCACGATGACAGAAACCTGGACACTCATCGGACCAAGCGGAATGTCAGAAATACGACACCTGACAGTCCTTCCGGATTCCAACCGCCTGGTTGCATGCGGCGTCCCGGTTGTTTCGGAAACAGGATTACGCCTGTATGATATAGAAACGGAACAATGGACGGTTCCACGTGACGGTCTTCCAGCAGATCAGACCGTGATTATGTCCACACGCCACGGTTCCGATCTCATCGCCGTTGTGTTTTCACGGGAAAACGGCAGCGGACGTCTCGCGGTCAGTCATGATGCCGGGATAACATGGCCGGATTCCATTCCCCTTCCAGAAGCCGCCGACCCGCGATGCCTGCTGATCCGTGAAGATTCAAGCACATCCTGGATTCTGGGAACCGTTAACACCGGACTGTATCTATCCGACGACCTCGGCACGACGTGGACCCAACCGGACACACCACCAGATAATCCCGGAATTCAATGCATCATCGCCGATCCCAGCCACCCCGATCATCTCCTCACCGGCACCCGAATCGGAATCTGGGAAAGCAATGATAGTGGTAAAAACTGGATCGAAATCACCAGCCGACTCGTGCAAAACCCGGTGTTCATCGTGGATATCGTCGCCCATCCGCGGAAAACCGGCTGTTTTTTGAGTATTTTCCGCTCCGAAACCGGAACCGCTTCGGTCATGATTACGTTGGACGGAGCTGCAACCTGGACATCGGTTCAAAATGGTCTGTATGCAGACTCGCAACCTCGATGTATCGCATTTCATCCAACCCGCGAATCCCGCCTGTTCATGGGTACTGTGTACGACGGTGTTTACGCCAGCGATGACCTCGGTACGCAATGGTATCCCATCAATTCCGGACTTCCGATGAACAAACCCATCATCGTTCACAGTCTGAACTGCACGGGTGACGCCACTGCTGTCCTACGGGCTGGAACCAACCTCGACGGTCACGCTTTTCAATTGATCAATCAGTGAAATCATTCCGATTCGCTGGACATTTCCGCCGCATGATATGAGGACCGCACGAGAGGTCCCGATGCAACATGGGTGAACCCCATGCGCCGGGCTTCTTCGCCAAGCGATTCGAATTCGACAGGTTCCAGATATCGCACGACCGGGACATGGTGTGCCGAGGGCTGGAGGTATTGACCGATGGTCAACCGTCCCACACCCGCTGCGCGCAAATCGGTAAAGACCGACATGAGTTCGTCCCATGTCTCCCCCATTCCAACCATCAACCCGCTTTTCGTTCGGTGTTCACCCAGGCGATTGGACGCGGATCGAAGCACCGCAAGCGATTGATGGTAATTCGCTTCCGGCCGAACCCGGGAATACAACCCAGGCACTGTTTCGATGTTATGATTCAACACTTCCGGTGAGGCATCCAAAACACAGTCAAGTGCAGCCTGATCACCGGCAAAATCCGGAATCAACACCTCCACGCGGATCCCGGAACCGATGCTTTTGATTTCCCGGATCACAGCGGCAAACATCGACGCACCGCCATCCGGCAGGTCATCCCGGGTAACGCTGGTAACGACAACATAGTGCAATCCGAGTGTTTCGACCGCAACCCGCACACGCCGAGGCTCTGTCGGATCCGGTGGCTCCGGATTTCCGCTCTGGACAGCACAGAATCGGCAGTTTCTGGAACAGCGATCTCCCAAAATCATGAATGTCGCGGTACCACAGCTCCAACATTCCCCCAGATTCGGGCAATGCGCTTCACTGCATACCGTATGCAGACCCTGCGCCGCCAGCGTGCGGCGGACCTCCCGATAGTGTTCCCCGCTTCCCAAAGGAACCTTGAACCAATCCGGTAACCGTTTCCCTCGCATCGCTCCGCCCTTTCCCTATAGATGATCCAGTGCCGATAAATCCTCGATCACCCGGTCCACCATGGTTTCGATCTCCGGCCGCAGTGCATCGATCCGGATCCGGAATACCGACCGGGCATTATCGAGCATTTCCCGGTGGAGTTGGATGCGAAGTTTCTCAACCATCCGGTCCAACCGATGATCGGAATACAGAACCGAAGCCATCCACGCCGGTACCGCCAATCTGCTCACCGTGCGTTGGATCGGTCCCTCCAGGATCTTAAAACCCAGAAACGAGAACAACACACCCACAACCGCTCCAACAACCAATCCCGGCAGACCCGTGCTCAACAAAGCGACTCCGCCACCCCCCAGCAGAGCACCCCCTCCCCACATCATCATCAAATGACTGATGTTTCGAACCAGATCGAATAAAGGATCATCCAGTGAAAACAAGGACTGCCCGGGACTGGATACGCCCAAATCCTGCACATAATGCCGATCGCCGGACCAGTGTCGCATCCCGTTCCGCCGGAACCATTCGGCGAGCACATCGATGATTTCATCATTCACCGCTGCCAGCACTTCCTGCTCCCGGCTCTGGATGATAGATTCACATTCCCGGCTGCGCTCCCCCAACATCTCCCCGATCCGCGTTTGCAGGCTCGCCAAGGTACCCCCCTCGCGGCTGAAATCCGTCAGGATCCGGCGCATGGCATCGTCAACGACCAAAGCCACGATTTCCGTCGCCATGTCCGAAGCGAAACTCTCCGCTAACTCCCCGATGCGAGACACAATTTCCGCTATTTTTTCATTTCGCTGCGCCGTGATCGCCCTCCGGGCTTTGCTATGGATCGTTTGGATCACCGGCAACAGGGCAATCCCCTCGCCAATGGCCGTCATCGGATTTGCGCTATAGAAAATGCGTTCCCGGGCAATATGCAACTGCTGTTCGATGCAATCCCGGACAAACGGCCATGCGCTGGAGCCTCCGGTGAGTATCACATAGTGAATATCCTGATCCGGGACGGACTGGGTCCGAAGTCCATCCATGACCACATTCGAAAACCACTGAATGAGGTCGTATCGACCCGTTCGATCATTCCGGAATGCCCTCGGGTGGGCGTGCAGAATGGTGCGAAGCGATTCAGAAGGAGAATACGCCCGGGCCCGTTCCACGAACTGCGGCCATGTCACGCGATCGAGGCCACCGTAATATGTTTGGGCGACTGAGACATGATGTGAAAAGACGCTGTCCCGGTTCCGGTTCATCGTAATGGAGAACCGTTCTTTCATTTCACGGCACCGGATCCAATGGACAAAATACTCATCCCGTGAAGACTCAAGCGGGTTTCGGGCATCTGGATTCAATTCAATAAACCATTGATAAAAGAGGTCGTCGAACAGCCTGCCACCCAGTTGGGGATCTCCCCATGCCGCCTGAACCTCCAGACGGGACATGAACGCGATATCACACGTTCCTCCGCCGAAATCGACGACGAGCAACCCGCGCCGGGCATCTCCGGGAGACAGGTCCTGCCGCGTCGCCACATGCGTGATCAAAGCGCCAACCGGCTCCGGCGTCGTACGAACGGCACCCAGATTCATAGCTTCCACGATCTCCCGCAAACTGGATTCAAACCCCTCCGTCGGCATGGCCGGAACACCAATGATGATAGACAGATTATCCCTGGCATCCGGCGGAATCACGCCCTGGCATTGCATGTCGTCTAACAACGCAGCCCAAAACGCCCGGGCATCGCTCCGTGCGGTCTCAGACCAACCGATATCCGGCTTGAACATCGTGCTGATCCGGCAGTTCTTCCGTTCATCAATGGACCGCAAACCCCATTCTTCAACAGCCCGATCACCAAAAGCCAGCAGCCGTTCGGTACCATCCGGAGCTAATTCCCACAATACCGATGTTGAAATCGATGTTTTTCCATCGAACATGACAGGCGTTGCACTGATGTATCCGTCAGCCGTTAAACAACAATATGAGTTGCTTGTGCCGAAATCGATGCCGAAATAATGCCTGTCTCGCTCTTTTCTTGCTTTGGATAGTGTTATTCCCGCCATTTCGTCACCCGTCCTTTGCGGCGCACACGTCCGTTCTGAATCACCGGTAACTGCAATACACGGCACATATCTCCGGCCTGAACGATGCCCACCACATCGAACCGATCCGCCAATCCCTCCCGCCAGACCAGGCGGTCCGCTTCCTGCGTGATATCGTATCCCGCATTGCAGAATTCCTGGATCACCTCTTCAGTCAATGCCTTCCGGGTTTCTACCGGAGCCTGAATCAACTTCATCAGGGCGTTGAGCAGACCGATCGGCATATGATCCGGTTCCTTCACGTTTTCACTCCGGTCCACCGGAACCAGCCGTGTCGTCACCAGTGCCAGAAGCAAAACCACGTGCAGATGCGAGTCGATAACTGCCCGTAGAATGACGCGGAGTTGTTTTTCATCGAGATCATCGATGGATCGACTGCGAGCGAATCCGGGAAGCAGCGCGCGTTGACGAGCAAGCCACCGAACGGTGTAAACCCCGGCGAGTGCGCCGAGCGGCGCGGTGAATGCGTTCATTGCCAGCGCTGGTGTTGCCTCCATTTTCAGCATGTGAACCAACAACGTGCCGATCAACGCTCCGAGACCGCTCCCGATTGCCCAGATCGGTGCTGGTGTCTCCCGGTGAATCCGGGGAACCGGGATAACAGGATCCGGAGCGATTTTGCGCAATGTGTATGCAAACCGCAACCTCCATTCCCGCCGGATGCTGTCGGCTACCGCTGGACCCAACGGTTCGATCGTCCGGAGGATATCGTCCCCGGTTATCCTGTCGAGCACGAGATTTCCGATCATCCGTCCCGTTTCGGCGAGAATGGCATCCGTTCCGCCGCGATGAGTCGCGAGATAATCAATGGCTTTTCCGGTAAATTCAGTTGCCATGTCGCGGAACAAGGGTTCCATTGTATGGGAAACGTCATGAAACCGATGAACGATGATACGGGCCGAATCCGGTGATGCTGAAGCATTCATTTCCGGGGAGATTCCTTTCTATCCAGCCGGTGCCGGTCTCGATGAAATCCAGTCCTGATTGTAATGGTCCCATTCCCGGCTTTCAAATGGCTGATTCGGTGGTGATGGGGAGCACGTGGCAGATGCCTTGTGGTGAGCCATGTTGAGGAGAGGGGAGGAGGGTGTGCTGGAGGGAGTTGGGGTGGTATGGGTGATCATGTATACTGTTTTCAGGAGGATCGGGGATGGGAGATCTCAAAGATCAATTGTTGAAAGCCGGGTTAATCGACAAAACCCAGGCGCGGGACGTCCGGCGGGAACAGCGCCGGGAGCGGCAGGAAAAAGGAGTGCGCGCACTGGAAAACGCTGCGCGGGAAAAGGAAGCTGAATTCCGGAATCTTCGGGAGATGGAAGCCCGGCAGGAAAGGGAACGGGCACGACGGCAACGGGAAGTGGAAGAAGCGGATGAACGCGTGGCGCAACTGGATCAGGTGATCGAAAACGGACGTGTCTTTCGCGATGTGTCGGGATCCGTTAAATTCTATTTTATTGCCCGGTCGGGTGTTATTCCATGCCTTGAAGTATCCAGTGGAGCAGCCGATGCGTTGAGGAACGGGACCCTGGCCATTGTAGAAAAACCGTCGTCTACGGGGAAACAATTCGTCTTGGTGAACCGTGAAAGCGCTCTCCGGATAAAGCAGGACGCACCGGAACGTATCCGTTTTTTCCAAGCTGGATGAAACAAAAGGAACAGTCGCAGCGTAGTACGCCATGGAGGTGCCGAAGAATGAAACGACAGGGTTGGCTGATCGGTCTGATCATCATGACGGGAATCACGGTGTTCGCAGCAAGCGAATCAAACGATCCGGAGCGCATTGATCGAACATACAAGGTGTTTAGTTCGAGTCTTGACAAGCTGCTGCTGGAAACGCCGCATGTGTATATCCGTTCAGACCATAAAACGATGTGCTTTTTTCTTCCTCATTTCGGAGCTGTTTTTACTGCGAATGTGAGTATCACGCAAAGCGCCAGTTTGCCTGAAATCGTCAACATGTGGTCTCAATGGTTCAATAATGAAGACGGGCCGATCATTATCAACACGAAAAAGAAACAGAAGGAAACGCCGGTTCCGGATGCCGGTGAACCGGGTTCCGAGCCGACCCCGTGTATCGAATCGGACAAGATGAAAGACATTCAGAAAGACGATCAAAAGCGAGTGGAAGTGATGCAAACCAGCGTCACTGCATTCAAAATGGAAGTGATGGAGGTCATTCTGGATTTCAGTTCGATACTGCAGGGTCTCGATTCCAATGATCGACTGGCGCTGATCTTCCACGTGGCAGATGAGGCATTTTTTGACCTGTACCACACCCGATCGCTGCAGGTTCAGATTCCGATCGACACGCTGCGGGATCTTGGCAGCAAGCGAGTCGACGATCAAGAGGTGATCAAAGCCTTCCAGTGGAACATCTGATCGTCTCCGCGGATCCGGTCACCTTTCGAAATGCAGATCGCTGATATTCAGCGCATCTTTCCTCGACAACTTGAGTCGACCGTTATCGACCCCGATAACCTTGACCGGAATCGTGTCTCCGGAACGAACGATTCGGTTGGGATCCTCAACATGGCTGGTATCGAGATCAGATACGTGAACAAGTCCCTCGGTATTAGGTAGGATCTCGACAAACACACCGAATGGTTTTATGGATTTGACCACACCGCGATAAAATCCGTTGAGCCGTGGTTCCCGGCACAGCCATTCGACCCGGTTCCGAGCTTCTTGGCCCTGTTCCCGATTTCGGGCAAAAATACGCACGCGTCCGTCTTCGGCGATATCGATGGTAGAATCTGTTGCCGCCTGAATCTCCTTGATCGTTTTGCCACCCGGACCGATGATCAGACCGATCTTGTTTTCGCGGATCATGAATTGCTCAATCCGGGGTGCATGCGATTTCAGCTCTTTTCTCGGACCGGTGCAGATCGTATCCATTCTGTCCAGGATATGATTCAATCCTTTCCGCGCCTGCTCCAATGCCTGACTGAGTATCGGACGCGGAAGATGACCGAGCTTATTGTCCAGTTGAATCGCCGTGACACCTGAGCGCGTTCCCGTCACCTTGAAATCCATATCCCC
>JAFGMN010000257.1 GCA_016927515.1 candidate division CSSED10-310 bacterium
AATCTGCGCTGTAGTTGCTGCCCGACAACCCCAGCTCCGTAAATCAGCACACGGTTCAGGCCGGGACCTCGGGTGTGCATTTTGAGAAGCACTCGATTGAGGCAGTGACGTTGAAGGTTGATCAGGACGAACAGGATGACGAGGGAGTATAGTAGGATGAGTCGGGAATACAATAGGGGTCCCTGCATCAGCATGGCATCGGTGTCAGACAGGATAGGCTTAGCGATCATCGGGTCGATTGGGCGTAACAGAAAAGATGCGGAAATCAAGATGAGTGATCCGATAAACAGGGATTGGAGAATACGTTTCATTTCCTGGATGTTCAAAACGCCAACTTTTCGCGAGTATAAACCGAATCGCTCGAATATAATCAAAAAGAGAAAGCCGGCTGTCAGGGACAGGTTCCGGTATAGTTTGAATGGTTGGACACCCGCGCCAAAGTCGGCATACGTCAGGAGTAGGTGATAGATTTCGTATCCCAGTAAAAACGAAACCACGACGGTGACCCAATCCAATACCATCTGTGTGATTGTCAGCAAAAGAAAGAAGTGTTTTCTTGTAAAGGGTATCGTAGTATTTTCTGTCACTGTTTCAGATACGTCTCCAGCACATCCATCACATGTTCGGGAGTGATGTTGGTCATGCAACTTTCCGGTAACTTGCATGTTTTTCGATAACATGGGGAGCAGTCGCACGTTACGACCACCGGCTCTCCCTTTCCATAAAAATCGATTTCCTGGGCGCATGTGGGTCCGAACAGACCGATAACCTGTGATCCGACGGCCAATCCGAGATGGAGCGCCATGGTATCGCTGGTAACGATGGCATCCATCTCGCCGAGCAGGCCTGCGAAGATGCCGAGGGGGTGGATGCCGGGGAACGTAACAGCAGGTCCGAGGATATCTGTGATGGCCCGATTTTCTTGTTCTTCACCGGGACCACCGAGTAAAAAGACCTGTCCGTCGACGTGTTGTCGAATCAGTCGTGCCAATTGAACGAAGTGATTCATCGGCCATTTTTTCGTTGCGAAGACGGTACCGCAGCCCGTATTCAGACCGATTCGAGGACCGTTGCCCTGAGGGGAGAGTGTTTCGATGATATGGTGCGCTGCTATGCGATCGTCCGTTTGGAGGGCAAAAACATACGGATCTCGATTAGCAGGCAGTTCAGCCATTTCGTAGATGATCTGCTGATACGTTTTAGTGTTTTCAAAGAATTTCAAGTAATCATCCACGCCCAATCGCAGCGCATAAAGCGACGCGTCATTGAAAACATCAGGTGTACCATAGGGTGACATAGCGAACCCAAAGCGCTCCCGGGCCTGAACCTGCATGGCAAGGGCAGTTACGGATGGGTCCTTATCCAGGCAGATCATGATATCGAATTCCTGAGACAACAGCGGGAGTGTCTGAATTGGGTCGTTTATTAGCAGGCGATCGATGAGAGGATTGTTCTTCAGGATCGGAAAAGACTCGCGATCGGTGACCCATGTGATAAATATTCGTTGATATTTGCGCCGGTATGCTGTCAGGATCGGTGTTGTTCGCAATGCATCACCCATAGCGCCCAATTTTAATATCAATACGCGGATACCCATCGGTTCATACTGAGGGCATCCATCACAGACCCGCTTGAATGAACAGGGCTTCTCTCCTTTGTAATAACGGCAATCAAGTCGTGGAAGCATAACGTTCTCCTTGAAACCTGCTCAACAACCGGTGGATTATATTTTACAGCCATCATCTTGACAACCGGTTTATTCCTGTATAAAAACCGATTTCGCCGCTGGTGCGGCAACCAGCGTCAGTCGCGGCAGGCAGTGTGATTTCGAACAAGGGAGTGCATCATGTCGAACAAGAACGTACTTGTTGGGTCTATTCCAAAAAAAGATGGTCTGGAAATTCGAGCAACCCTCACGGAATTCAAGAATGAGTTTTATGTCGATATCCGTGAGTTCATGCAAAGTGATGATTATGAAGGACCGACAAAAAAAGGAATCCGGTTTCACACGGAGAACTGGGATGCATTTTTTCAGTTGATAAAAAAACTGGATCAGGAAATCAAAAAACGAGCCTAACCGCGAGATAGCTTGATTTTTTCGCAATTGGCCCCTTGACAAATCGACAGATGTCATCATAATGGACTTTGTTATCTGATTGATTGATGTGCAACAGCTGAAACCTTAATGACAAAGGGAGGTTTAGGACGTGACCAAGAAAGAATTAGTGCAGAACATCGCAGAAGAAGCAGGAATCTCGAAGGCCGTAGCCGAAAAGGCATTGAATGCTGTGATTGATGGCATTACCGATGCTCTTTCGAACCGGGAAAAAGTGACTTTCGTTGGATTCGGCACTTTTTACGTGTCAGAAAGACCTTCACGGAAGGGACGCAATCCCAAGACCGGTGAACCGATCGAAATTCCCGCCAGCGTCGTTCCGAAATTCAAAGCCGGCAAGTCACTGAAGGACGCTGTCGCCTAATCGGAACCTTCCTATTTGCATGGAAAGAGCAGCGAAAACGCTGCTCTTTTTGTATAAGATTGTTATCATGATCGATACACATGCTCATCTGATGGATCAATCGTTTGACTCCGATCGCGGTCGTGTGATCCGTGATGCTTTCCATGCCGGCCTGCAAACCATCGTGACGATCGCATCGAATTTTAGCGACAGTGACTCTGGTGCCATCCTGTCACGTGACTACCCTGGGTTGTATTACACGATCGGTCTCCATCCCCACGAAGCCGATTCCTGGCACGCTGATACTTCTCGTCAATCAATGAAAAACCGTATAAAGAGCGCTCTGGCGGTCGGCGAAATCGGACTCGACTACTTCTATCACTTTTCCGATCCCACTATACAAAAACAGGTTTTCCTTGAACAGTTCCAATTAGCAATGGAATTTAACAAGCCTGTAGTCATTCATTGTAGGGAGGCATTTTCTGATCTGAGAAGCTTGCTGGGAGAATGGAAAAATGCCCCGCATCGCGGCGTTATCCATTGCTTCACCGGAACCATTGATGATGCGGAATACTTTCTGAATTTAGGGTACTTCCTGGGATTTGGCGGAATGCTGACATTCTCCCGGTCCGATCATATCCGGACAGCTGCTGGATTCTGTCCGCTTGATCGCCTGCTACCCGAAACCGATTGCCCTTACCTCTCCCCCATCCCCTTACGCGGAACACGCAACGAACCCGCACACATCATTCATGTGTATCGTGCATTGGCTAAACTGAAACATACACATCATTCCGTTCTTTGCGAGGCGATGCGGAACAATTTCAATAAATGTTTTTCTCCGTCACAACCCGCTACAGCATGCTTTCCGATCGCGCCTGATTCTTCTCCATTAAATTGAAATAATCCATAAACGATTTTAATTTCATGAATTTACGAACGATGACTCCCTCATCCGTTTTCATCACAATGCCCACTCGCTGAAGCTCAAGCAGAACCAGTTCCACCTGTTCCGCTGGAAGATGTGACTGCTGAGCAAGATACGTTTCCGGATCAGGCAGGATGCAGTCACGGGGAATTTTATCCTCTGAACCATACTGCCTGACCGCCAGGTCATGCAACTGGTGTACAAGGCGTCCGGCAATGTTCCCCATTAACAGCAGATTGATCAGGTTATCGGCATCCCGGAGCCGATTGCTGAATCGGGCAAGAACCTTCATCGCAATTTCTGGATGTTCTTGAATCAAAAACTTAAAATCATCTTTTCCTATGGCGATTAACCGGGTCGTTTCAATGGCAGCCGCGCTGGCCGATCTAGGCAGATCTTCTAGCAACGCCATCTCACCAAAGAAATCACCTTTCTGCAACACTGCCAACGTCAGCTCACGTTCCTGCGCTGTTAAAAAAATCTTTATTTTCCCCGATTCAACGACATACATTTCCTTCCCGGTCTGTCCCTCAGAAAAAATGCGGTCCCCTTTTCTATACAGCAGACGCCGCCCAATTCCACCCGATACTTTTGGTTTGTCCGTCGTCATTACGCCATTCCACTTATCCCAACCGCTCAATGGAAACGTTAATGACTATGTATCAAATCTCATGGCTGCTCACAAGCGCGGTTTCATCATGTGAGGAGAGGAACTTCTATCGAGCACAAGGGACTTGGCGGACTTCTCGATTGATGCTATACATGGAGATGTGTTTCTGCCAAAGGAGACGATTGATTATGATTCAACCTGAAGAAAAACTGAAATTGACGTTGGAACAGGAAAAAGAAAAGATGTTTCGGATCGCCTGGAAGATGTGCGGCAATCAGGATGAAGCGGAAGAGGTGCTTCAGGAGACAGCACTGAAGGCGTTGAAAAACTGGAATCAGTTCCGTGGGGAATCCCTGGTTTCCACGTGGTTGTACCGGATTGCATCGAACACCTGTCTTTCGCGGAAACGGAAACGGATGGTTCATACCGTCGATCCGATCATTCTCGAAGAGATCGCACATGATACAGAGCCAGACATGATGGCTGGGGACGCCGACTGGAGCAGGGATCCGCTGGCCCAAACGTTGAACGATGAACTGCGGCATGCTTTGGATGCAGCGATTTACAAGTTACCTGAAACGTACCGGCTGGTCTTTGTCATGCGAGATATCGAAGGGATGAGCGGTGAGGAAACAGCCCAATCGCTGGATATTTCCGTGACCAATGTCAAGGTGCGTTTGCACAGGGCTCGCCTTTTTCTTAGAAATGAATTGGATGCTTACATCAAGGAGGAACGGGGTGTAACATCATGAAAAAACCAACTTGTGATGAAATTCTGCAGATGATCAACCAGGTGATCGATGGTGAATTGCACGGCGATAAACTGGTGGAGGCGGAAGAGTTTATCCGGCAAAACCCTGAATGTGGGGCGATGTTCCGGACAATCTCGCGAACAATCGATCTATACCGGCAGCGCCGACAGGAAGTCGATTCCGTCCATGTTCCCGAAATCGATTGGGAAGCGTTGAAACAGCGATTGAAAAAATAAAAACGCTATGATGCATGTAACTTCTCCTAGCCTTTAGCGACTAACGGACGGTTTTATGAACGTTAGGAGGTGCATCATGGTATTAAACAACGAAAGAAACAATTCTGATTCCCATCAGACCGCTGTCGTACACGTTTCGGATGTATCGTTTCAGTCCGAAATTCTCGATAGCCAACTTCCGGTCCTTGTCGATTTCTGGGCTCCGTGGTGCGGACCTTGCCGGATGCTGGGACCGGTTCTCGATGCCATTTCCGTCGAGCTAAAAGATTCGCTCAAAGTTGCAAAAGTGAATGTCGATGAAAATCCTGTCATTTCCACCGCCATGAAGATTCAAGCAATTCCCTTGTTAGCGCTGTTTCATCAGGGTGAACTTGTCAAGATGATTACAGGGGTCCGGCCAAAGCAAGATATCATCTCCATGATTAAAACAAGTCTTCCAATTAAAGAAAGGGGATAATCGTGCCGGTATATGAATACCGATGTAAATCATGTGGTCAAGAATTCAGCAAGTTTTTCAAGTCGATTTCCAGTGGTATGGACGTACTTTGCCCATCCTGCGGCTCACACGATGTCGCCCGGCTTCTGTCAACGTTTCATGCTGGAGCGCAGGGTGCGCCGCGACGATCATCATCATCAAATCAATGCGGTTCCGGTGGATTCACTTGAGCAGGATAACTCCCGGCTGAGGTTCAGTCGGTCGTCAAAACGAGGTAACTATTGTGGAATACCAGTCGAATGATTACTTGATTGTCTCACAGGAAGCAATCGAACAGATCAAAGAAAAAAGCGGCTTCGGAAAGCAACCCGTCCATGTCCGTCTGTTTATTGAAGGTTACGGATGAGGCGGACCGGCCATTGGCCTGGCTCTGGAAGAGCCTCTCGAATCCGACGAAACCATACAGTTAAATGAAATCACGTTCTCGATGGATTCCGGCCTTCTCCGCCTTATCAAGATGTATGGAAAAGTCCGCGTAGATTATAGGAAACAGCGTTTCTTCGGAACTGGCTTTCAATGCCGTTTGGGTCAATCAATCGGCTCCTGCTGATTCAATCCACTTGCCGATAATCAATCACAACATCTCTGCCGCCACCTGGGCCAAAGGTGATCGTTCCCCTTTTGTTAACGTAATGTGTCCAGCCAACGGCAGCGCTTTAAATCGCTCTACGACATGGGTCAAACCGGTTGATTCGGAATCAAGATACGGATTGTCAATCTGATACGGATCGCCGGTTAATACGATTTTCGTTCCATGCCCTGCACGCGTGATGATCGTCTTGATCTCATGGGGCGTTAAATTCTGTGCTTCATCAACAACGAAAAACTGATTGGGAATCGAACGTCCGCGGATATATGTCAAAGCTTCAATCTCAAGCATATTTTGCTCAATTAAGTCATATGCCGATGCCCTGTACTGCGGTTCCTGGTCTGGATCATCGGAATGCAGAAGCATTTCCAGATTATCGAAAATCGGCTGCATCCACGGTTTGAGCTTGTCTTTAATCTCTCCCGGTAAATACCCAAGATCCCGACCCATCGGAAAGATCGGTCGCGCAACCAGTAATTTATGATATACACCCTCATCGAGAGACTTCGACAGACCGGCTGCAAGAGAAAGCAGTGTTTTCCCCGTTCCCGCACGACCAACAAGCGTTACAAGCTGAATATCATCATCCATCAATAACGACAGGGCCAGCTTCTGCTCGAGATTCTGCGGTTTGATCCCCCAGACATCGGTTGTCCGAGGTTTGAAAACATGCACTGCATTTCCTTCACGGTTGACCTTGCCCAAACCCTTATGCGTAGGATCGGTTTCGTTTCTGAATAAAACGAACTCATTGGCATACATTCCCTCCACCGGTAACGGAATCTGACCTGCCTGGTACAGCTCGGCAATCGTCTTTTCCGGAACAAATACCTCCCGCAATCCCGTATATAGTTCATCAATGTTCGTGTGATCCGAGACATAGTCATCCGCCGCGATCCCAATAGCGTCCGCTCGGATTCGCAGATTGGTATCCCGTGTGAGGAAGATCACCGGTCGCGTATCCGCAGCTTGTTTCGTGGCAAGGGCAACCGCAAGAATACGATCATCATTGGTCAATTCACCATTTCGATACGGAAATCCCCGAATAGCATCATACCCCATTTCAACCCGAATGATTCCACCTTTCTCCGTCGGAACGCCTTCCGCTAAACAGGCATGCGCATCCCGACGCAGACGATCCAAATACCGCGATACCGTACGCGCATTCCGGCCACGCTCGTTTTGATCACGCTTGAACTTATCAATTTCCTGGATACACGTGATCGGGATCACGACTTCGTTTTCTTCAAATGCGAAAATCGATTTCGGATCATTCAGCAAAATATTCGTGTCCAAAATGAATATCTTTTTCATTATTCTCCTATCGCTCAGGCCGCGTCCTGATGGTCGAGATAGTTTTCAAACTCCATTTCATAGATGATCAACAAGACCCACGCAAGACCGAAAACAAGCGGTCCATATAAGATGCCGCTGATTCCAAAAAGCCGCACACCGCCCACTACCGACAGAAAGACCATGAACGTGCTCATTCCTCCTGCACCCTTCATGAAGACCGGTCGGAGAAAATTGTCGATGCTTCCAACAACGGCAGCACAGTAGACCGTAAGAAATAGTGCAAGGCCATATTGACCTGTGATGATCAGGAAAATGACGGACGGTACCCAGATCAACGCTGTACCGATGACCGGGATCAGGGATGAAAACGCCAGCATGCTTCCCCAGAAAAGCGCAGGTATTCCGCAGATAGCAAACCCAATACCGGCCGCAATGCCCTGTGCTAACGCAGTGAGCAGGGTGCCGAGAAAAACGGAACGGGCAACGGCTTTAACCCGGTTGATAATCCGCGTTTCCTGAGTTGATGATAATGGTACGATATGAAGTAGTCGCTCGAGAATTGCATGGCCATCCCGGATAAAGAAAAAGAAAACGAAGACCATCATTCCGAAGCTCATCAATTTGGAAGAGAGATTTGCCGCGATATTGCCACTCTGATCGAGCAAGAATTTTGCCATGGAGGACGACCCGCTGATAAGTGATCTAGAAATGTCGATGCTTTTCAGATCGAATCCAAACGAGTATTTTTCGATCAACGCCATGAGGAGTTCCCATCGGCCATCGTTTAGGTACGTGTCGATAACGCCGGATTTAATCCATTCTTGGGCTCGAATGCCAACCAAGATACCTTGATCAACCAGAGCGATCCCAGCCAGACTCAGGGGAAGGAGAATCAAGAAAACGAGCATGACGCATGACACAAACGCACACAGGTTCTTCCTGTTTCGACATCGGCGAAGCAGCCAGGGTTGAATGGGTTGAAACAAGGAGGTCACCAGGGCAGCCATGAGAATGGCTCCGAAAAAAGGCTGGATGATTTTGAATGCCGCGTACAGCGAAACGAATAGGCACGCAAGTAAGAAAAAACGGGACGGAGTCATCCACTGAATGATGGATCGATGGTTCAAGGGTACCTCGGAACGCTCGTTCACTTAATCCTCTTCATCCCGTCGTGCTCGGAAAACTACTTCGATACTGGCGGCTTATTGGCAGCTGAACGCGACGGAATCGATCGGAGTGATCAACTCCCACTCACCGAACTCGAACAACCCGGCCCAGAAAGCCATACCGGCTGCTTTCAGCGAAACATTCGGCCATGGGAACGAGAGGATATTCCGTGCAGAATCCCCCGTTTCAAGAATATGGATGGATCGCTGGAAATCCTGAGTCCATCCTGGGTAATACCAGAAAGCGTCTCCAACCTGCAGTGCAATGAACAGTTCAGTGAATTCGGGTGTACCCGGGTTGTTGAAATGAACATCCAGAATGAACGGAACACCCGCGGAATAGACTTCCTGATTCAGTGTGATATCGATCGAAATCCCATCGGTGGGAACAGGTGTAGGTGACGGTTCCGGTGTATTGTATGGAACGTTTGTTGGCGTGCGGGTCGGAGTGGACGTTCGGATCGGTGTTGGTGTGAATGTTGGGATGGGTGTCCAGGAAGGAAGTGGTGTTTGAGTTGGCGGATAAGACGGATGGGATGTTTGCGTGGGGAAGGGGGTATTGGATGGTACGGGTGTATGCGTAGCTGGCCGAGGCGTCCATGACGGGATCGGGCTGTTTGTTGGGGAGGGTGTTAACGGCGTAGATGTTGGGCGCGGGGTATAAGTTGGAATAGGAGTATTTGTGGGTCCGGGCGTCCAGGTAGGTCCGGGTGTCCAGGTGGGTCCAGGCGTTGGCGTGTTTTGTGTTGGTGTGTAGAATACTCGAGTTGCACCGTATCCGATGCTGCACGTTCCGTATTTTATCCAAC
>JAFGMN010000258.1 GCA_016927515.1 candidate division CSSED10-310 bacterium
TCAACTGCGCGGCAATTCCCGAGACGCTGATCGAGAACGAACTGTTCGGTCACGAAAAAGGCGCTTACAGCGGTGCAGCCGGCCGGCAGCAGGGAAAGTTCGAGATGGCGCACCAGGGTTCTCTGTTCCTGGATGAGATCGGCGACATGTCCCTGAAGACTCAGGCTAAAGTTCTGCGTGCATTGCAGGAAGGCGAGTTCCAGCGTGTCGGCGGCAATGTCACATTGCATGCCAACGTTCGTGTCATCGCCGCTACAAATCAAGATCTGGAATCGATGCTGACCGAAGGGCGATTTCGAGAGGACCTGTTTCATCGTATCAACGGCGTGCCGATCATCGTTCCACCACTCCGGAACCGAGCCTCGGATATACCCGCATTGGTCACGCATTTCTCGCGATTGTTCGCTGGCAATCATGGTCTTCCGGTCCCGGAATTCACACCGGATGCTATGGAATGGCTGGCTACTCGACCTTGGCCCGGCAACATTCGCGAGCTGAAAAATTTTGTGGAACGCCATTGGATCCTTTGTCCGGCGCCAGTGATTAATGCAGAGTATCTCATACAGCAAACGGGGGTACCGGGTGGAAACCGTGGAACAGATACTGCACTGCAATGGGTGGAAAGCCATCAGAATCTTCAGGAGTTCAAAGAAGCGGCAGAAAGAATCTTTCTGATTAAAAAACTGAACGAATTCAATTGGAATGTGAAAGCGACAGCGGAGGCGATCGGGACACCTCGGTCGAATCTATACAAACGCATGGAGCATTTCGGAATCCAGAGGGATGAATGAATGAATAGGAAACGGGGAGAGAAGCAGTGCGTCGGCTCAATGCGAACCGTGTAGCGGAGCAAAAGCGATTCATCGACGATATGAGCCGTGGTAATGGATGTCGTATCTCGATCGTTTCGCTGTACAATACTGAGAACACATCGATCCGGTATTTTATACCCATGTTGAAACGGGCGGGTCACCAAGTTCAAGTCATCTATTTCCGGGATTATTATGTCAACGATGCGTGTGTGCACACGGAGACGGATGAGCGGCTTTTTATCGAGGTCATGACTGCCTTTCGGCCAGATCTCGTGGCGTTCTCCATCGGGAGTTCCACCTTTTGCCACGTCGGCGAACGGCTCACCCGCTGTGTTCGTGAGCATATCGATACTCGGATTCTCTGGGGTGGCGTCCATGCCATGGTCACTCCGGATGAAGCCATTCAGCATGCGGATATGGTGTGCCTGGGTGAAGGCGAATTGGCTCTACTGGAACTGGCTCGGGCCATCGCCGATAAGCGCCCTGTTGATTCGATCCGCAACCTGTGGGTACGCACACCGGATGGCATCAAACAGAATCCGACTCGTCCGCCATTGGAAGACCTCGACATCCTTCCAGTACCTGATTACTCCGACGAAAACAAATTCTTCATAAAAAACGCTTTAATCCCTGGAGATCCCACTCGGGATGTCACCTGGCAATATCTCGCTCAAGCCAGCCGGGGCTGCCCATTCTCCTGCTCATTCTGCATGAACAGTGTCCTGAAACCGATTTTTACCGGTCGCACACTCCGTCGACGAAGTGTCGACAGCATCCTTGCTGAACTGCAAGCCGTTCTGAAGCAGTTGCCGAATGTGGGAGCTCTCTTCTTTATCGACGAGGTGTTCATGGTTGATGCCGACTGGATAGACGAGTTTGCGAGTAAGTACCCGCAAACCGTTCATTTGCCATTCGGAGTATACAACACGCCGGGACTGACAGAAGATTATCTTTTAAAAAAGCTGAAAACCGCCGGTTTGTTCGAAGTGGAGGTCGGTATCCAGAGCGGATCAGACCGAATCCGTAAAGACGTGTTCCACCGCTCTGCGACCAATGCCCAGATTCTATCCGCTTCCCGCGCTGCGCATCGCTATGGCATCGATCTCAAATTCGACCTGATTTTCGACAATCCGTTCGAAACCGACGACGATCGGAAAGATCTTTTCGAACTCCTGATGCAGATTCCCGCACCGTTTGAATTCTCAAGTTTTTCTCTGGTCTGGTTCCCCCGCGTCCCTCTGACCGCCATGGCACTGCAACAGGGTATCATCACCGAGAACGATATCGAGGATCGCTCCAACAAGGCATTCACCCAATGGGCCGTTTCCCTCGAATACCCTCGACCCGTCAACGAACTGTACTGGATCACTCTCTGCATGCTCACCGGTAAACCCTGGATACCACCCCGGCTCGTCCGGTGGCTATCACACCGGGAAGCAATCCGTCGAAAACCACAGATTCTGCAACCATTACTCCGATTCAATACGCTCCTGCGATGGGTTCTCAAAGGGATTCCCGTGCTGTTCAGAGGTCAGGTTCCCTGGGCAATTATCCGGAAACGATGGCGCTACATGATCATGGCCATGAAATAGGCCGGAAAGTTCACTCATCATCTGATAGACAGAATCAGAAATCGATCAAGGAAACCCGCATCTTAACGACATCTGCGGGATCCATTATCCGTTCAAACAGCGCGAGATAGGTCAACAGCACCCGGCGCCGCACAGCCATCATCTGGCGCCGGATTCCAATGAAATAGCCCCAATAAAATATGTGAAACAAAACCCTCCCCCAGCGCACGCTTCGATGCCGTAGAAAAAACCGGATCACGGACCCCGGAGTCTTCGGCACCGTTCGCATCAACCGGTTCAACATCGTCGGCCGGTACTTGAAAAATTCCTGATTATACAATGCGTCGTTACCACCGGTAACAAGACCGTCACGCACCGCCCACTGCTCCAGAACGGTTCTTGGATAAAAAATCAGACTGACGATTCCTACGAAAAAAGGTTTTTTCAAATACGACAAAACCCGGATCGTAGCGGCGACATCCTCATCCGTCTCATACGGATTATCCGTGATGACATCCACGCGGATATCACCGATCTGCCGACGATGTGTATACAGAACATCCATGCATCGATAGAACTGCTCCAGGCTGACCTTCCGCTGATAGATATCCTCCGATATGCGTTCGCTTCCGGATTCCAGCCCGACGTGGACACCAACAAGTCCTGCGGGAGCCAGCATATCGATCCGATCCGCCGTGACTGCAGCAGGGTTGGCCCAGCAGAAAAACGGGAGACCGATATGCGTTTTGTATAATGTGCAGAAAGAAACAAACCAGTCGGTGTTACCATAAAAAAAGGAATCGTCCATGAAAACGAAACCCTTCAGGTGCGGAAACCGGTTTTTTATTTCGATCATTTCACCGACGAAATGGGCGGGGGATCGGCGTCGCAGGTAAGGACCTCCCGTCACCTCGCGCAGTGCGGAGTTGCAGCAGTAGGTGCAATTGTGAGGACAACCGCGGCTGGACATCACATAGTGCGTATCCATGAACCCAGGGATATAGCTCCGCCAAACCGCCTCCGTAACCGGAGAGAACCGGCCCCTGAATCGAACCGTATGGGTTTCATCGTCATGATCGGGATAGGGCAGATCATCGAGATGGGTCTTTCGGTCCCTCGGTGGATTCCGAACAATGCCGGATGGCGTTCGCAGCCACAGGTTCGAAATCGATTCGGCTGTCTCGCCGGCAGATAAGGCTCGTATCAGCTCCACCATTGGCTCTTCACCTTCTCCAACGCAGACAATATCCGCGTGCTCCAGGCATTCATCCGGCGCGATCGTAGGATGAATACCACCCCATACGACCGGTGCACGGCATAGCCGGTGGATCGCCGATGTCAGGTTGACGGCCCGTCGCCAATGGCTGCTCATCAGGCTGATACCGATGATATCAGGTGCCAGAGCGGTCACCCATTCTGCAATGGAATCAATCTCTTCTGCCGTTTCGATATCGTTGAATTCCCTGGGCAGAAACAGGATATGGGTATCCCATCCCTCCCGCTTCAATGTCGCCGATATCATCCGAACACCAAAACAGACGAGTGTGTTCTCCACACTGATCAGTAATACCTTCATTGGCTTCTCCGCTTCAGTGGCGGCACGCTGAACCCGCCAAGCAACGCTTTCAGGATCCGCCCCGAAGAAAGGACTCCTCGCGAAAGCACCGTGTCGGCGCTCACGGAAATAACGGCGATATGATCATGTGCTAAAAAAGGAAGCCAAGCGGCCAAGGCGGCATCGATGCGAAGCAAGCAGGCTGCAGCGGGAGGAGTCAGCACATACCGGCGCCATCCCGGTCCCTTGGCATACTGATCGATCAGCATCATCTGCATACGACGACGAGAATGGTTATTCAGCGAAGCGGATTCCAAGGAGAATGCCAGGTAATCCAACCGCTGCCGCTCCGTCCGTTCATCTCCCCACGCCAATCGAGCCAACAGATGATGGATGCATCGGGATCGTGCGCCAGATATCCACGCTTCCGGACCCGTCAATACACGCATATCGCTGTCGGTAAAGTAATGGATATGTGCGTGGGGTTCATTGGGATCCAGCGTATCAAAATGCTCCGTTTTCGCCAGCTCGGACGGTGCTCGTGGCGTTGTGACAACAACAAATTTCCGGCTGACACGGATCAATTCAGAGATTACGCGCTGGGGTGACGGAACATGCTCGAGAACTTCTGTGCAGATTACGACATCCACCGACCGGTCTGGGAACGGCAAGGATTCCGCGTTCGATGCTGCGCCGGCAATACCAAACATGTCCCGTCCGCGAAGCAGTGCTCTGTCCGACAAATCGATACCCCAGACAGGGGTGGAAAACAGATAGCGGATCAAAGCCGGTCCATAGGCATCGGCACAGCCGACATCGAGCACCGATGTGAACCGCATCCGGTTGAGAACCCGTAAAACCGCATACATACGGGCGTATTCCTCGAGTCGAAAGGCCAGAGCGCTGAATCCGTATGCCGGCTGATTCGGAATGTAGATCCCATCGGAATCGAACAGATCGAAGCGTTGGTTAAGCCATTGCCGGGTAATCCGCGTATATTCTCGGGTGTCGTACGCCATGCGTATCCCCTTTCGACGGGGTAGTATATGTCATCGGTTGCGGCGTAGCCAGTTCCATTTTCCCGCGTGATCTGGTAAAGTATATCCCCTTGTCATGGGAGGGTCTCGCGTTGAGTGCAAACACTGTTCCGCCTGAAACAATCCAGTCGATTCATCGCGCCATCGCCGCATGCTCGCAACTCCCCGGTCATCGGATCATGGTAGTCGGAGATATCATGGTTGACGAATACCTTTGGGGAGAAGTTCGACGGATCAGCCCGGAAGCACCGGTACCGGTGGTCCATGTGCGCGAAGAAACCACACAGTTGGGTGGAGCTGCTAACGTTGTCAACAATTTGCGCAAATTGGAAGCTGAAGTCGAACTTGTGGGAGTGGTCGGCTTGGACGATCTAGGCAACCGGGTTCTCGCTGCATTACAGCGGTTGCACATCGACAGCCAGGGTGTCCTGCAGATCGCTCAGCGGGAGACGATCCGGAAGACACGGATCATCGCGCACAATCAACAAGTTGTCCGCGTGGATCGAGAAACGGTACAACCGGTCGCTGATGAAATGCAAAACGCGATCCTGACACACTGCATTGAGCGGATTCCCATGGTTGATGCTGTGATCATTTCAGACTATGCCAAGGGTACGCTGACGGAAAACTTGGTTCAGACGCTGATCCGTGAATGTCGGCGTATCGGCAAGATCTGCGCGGTGGATCCAAAGGTAAAAAACTGCGATTTTTACATCGGCTGTTCGCTGATTACTCCAAATCATCATGAAGCGTCCCAAATGACCGGGATATCGTATGACCGGGATTGGAGGGTCGGGTTGCAAGCTGCGGGAGAAAAGCTATTGAATCATCTGGTTGCAGATGCGGTCCTGGTTACTTGCGGTGAACGAGGCATGGCCGTTTTCCGCCCGGATACACCGATGCAGATCATCGATACTGTAGCTCAGAGTGTATATGACGTGACCGGTGCCGGGGATACAGTCATCAGTGCGATGACCTTGGCTCTCACCGCAGGACTGGGTTACATGGAAGCGGCACTGCTGTCAAACTTCGCAGCCGGTGTCGTCGTTGGAAAAGTGGGAACCGCCACAGTGACGATTCCCGAAATTGTCAAAGCGATGCGCGTTTATGTCTCGTAAACTCTGTCATTCGCCTGCTCCTGTGCGCACAATCGGAGTCATACCCGCGCGATATCAATCGACACGTTTTCCGGGAAAACCATTGGCCCTTATCTGCGGTGTCCCGATGATTATCCGCGTACTGAACCAAGCCCGGCTCGCTCGCTGCCTCGACAATGTGATCGTTGCCACCGATGATGAGCGTATCGCCGATACCGTCAGGCAAGCGGAAGGCTCAGTTGTCATGACTGATGCCAATCTGCCGAGCGGGACGGATCGTGTCGCTGCAGCCATCGCTCACATCCGCGCCGACCACGTTGTCAACATTCAGGGGGATGAACCACTCATCGATCCCCTCAGCATCGATCAGGCTGTTGGTTTGCTGAGAGATGATCCCCGAGCCGATATGGCCACCCTTGCAACGCCCATCACCGATATCACCGGTTTGATCAATCCGAACATCGTCAAGGTACTCGTAAATCGACACGGCCATGCTGTCTATTTTTCCCGGACTCCCATCCCGTGTCCACTCAATCAGGCACATCTGGATATTTCCCGTTACCTGCGACATATCGGGTTATACGTTTACCGTCGGTCTTGCCTGGAACACCTCGTGAGTCTCCCGCCATGCTGGAGCGAAACAGTGGAGCGGTTGGAGCAATTGCGAGCGCTGGACACCGGATACCGGATCGCCGTTCGTGTCATTGATCGGGCATCTCCTGGGGTGGATACCCCTGAGGATATTGCTATAATTGAGGCCATGGTGAATGTGACCTGAGGATATTTCTTCAAACCAATACCGGAGAAAACAATGAACGGCATACAAACAAAGTATATTTTTATTACGGGCGGCGTTGTGTCGTCGCTGGGAAAGGGCATCGCTTCAGCCAGTATCGGTGCATTGCTGGAAAGCCGCGGATTCCGCGTCACTCATTTGAAATTCGATCCGTATCTAAATGTTGATCCGGGAACAATGAGTCCGTTCCAGCATGGTGAGGTTTTTGTTACCGACGATGGCGCGGAGACCGACCTGGATTTGGGGCATTACGAGCGGTTTACTTTAGCGACGATGAAACAGGCGAACAATGTCACAGCGGGCGCTATTTACAACACGATTCTCATGAAGGAGCGGCGGGGTGATTATCTTGGAGGTACCGTTCAGGTCGTTCCACATGTCACCGATGAAATCAAGTTGCGGATCCGGAATCTGTCTGAAGGAGTGGATGTCGTAATCGTGGAGCTTGGGGGGACTGTTGGAGACATTGAGAGTTTGCCGTTCTTGGAGGCAATCCGGCAATTCCGTTACGATGTTGGGCCGGAAAACACGGTGTATATTCACCTGACGCTCGTTCCCTATATTCGGTCTGCCCGAGAAATCAAAACGAAGCCGACCCAACACAGTGTCAAAGCACTGCGCGAAATCGGTATCCAACCGGATATCCTGTTATGCCGAACCGAAATGCCCCTGAGTGACGATTTACGGAAGAAGATTTCCTTGTTCTGCAACGTCAATCCACGAGCCGTTATCGCCGGTCTGGATGTAAACAGTATTTATCAAGTCCCATTGGAATACGCGAAGGAGTCTCTTGATGATCTCGTCGTGGAGTTGTTGCAGCTACCATCTCACCCATCGCATCTGGATGACTGGAAGGAAATTGTACACCGGCTCAACTACCCGAAAAAACAGGTTAGAATCGCCGTTGTCGGCAAGTACGTCAAACTGAAGGACAGTTATAAAAGCCTGGCAGAAGCCTTCATCCATGCTGGAATCGCGAACGAAGCCCGTGTGGAGCTGAACTGGATCGATTCGGGGCAATTGGAATCCCATGGACCTGATACTTTGCTGAAAGGACATGCGGGTATCCTGGTTCCCGGCGGATTCGGCGATCGTGGGATCGAGGGAAAAATCGCCGCAGCTGGTTATGCACGGATCAATCGGATTCCGTATTTCGGAATCTGTCTCGGCATGCAGGTCGCCGTCATCGAGTTCACCCGCACAGTGTGCGGACTGAAGGGAGCAAATAGCTCCGAATTCGACGATAAAACGCAGTATCCCGTCATCGATCTGCTTCCAGGACAGGCTCAGGTGAAAAAAATGGGTGGAACACTCCGACTGGGTGCTTACAGTTGCGTGCTGGCGGAAGGAAGCCAGGCACGACGCGCCTACGGATCGGAACTTGTCCATGAAAGACACCGCCACCGATACGAATTCAATAATGATTATCTCGACATTGTTCAGAAAAACGGCTTGCTTATCAGCGGAACATCTCCGGATCAATCGCTTGTAGAGATCGTCGAGATACACGATCACCCGTGGTTTATCGCTGTTCAATTCCATCCGGAATTCAAATCATCACCCCGAAAACCCCATCCCTTGTTCGTATCGTTTATCAAGGCAGCAATCGAAGGGAGCGAATGTCGGGCCTGAGAAAACGTACGCGGTCAATGCGCCGCCGGTTGATGGGCGACGTAATCTGGATTGTAACCCGGATTATCAATGGACTCAGCGATTCCGTCACCCGGCGGCTCGCATCGTTTCTTGGCCAGTCTATGTATATATTTTCTGTCACCGATCGGAAACGGATCCTGGACAATCTGGAACGCATATTCGGAACCACGCAACCCGAGCAATCACGAAAAAAACTAGCCCGATCAGTCTGCATTCATCTGGCTCAAGCAGCCATCGAAGCGATTCGATTACAATCAAAAGAACCGAACGAAATCCGTTCCACAGCCGACGATGCCGGATTTGAAACCGCTGCAAAAGAAAGCTTTCAGCGTGGGCGAAGCATTATGATCATTACCGCACATTACGGTAATTGGGAACTCTTCGCTGCACGGGTTGCCCTGATCGGTCCTCTGACCGTTCTCGCTCGGAAAAATCCCAATCCGAAAATCGAACGCCTGATACAGGATATCCGTGATCGCAACCGGGTCCGGGTAATCGATCGCAGCGATCCGGCCGCTCCAAGGGAAATGATCCGAATGGGTCATGAAGGCGGACATATCCTTGGCATCCTGATGGATCAGGATACAACGCGTATCCAAGGCATCTTTTCGCCATTCATGGGTATTCCCGCACTGACACCCAGCGGACCCGCAAGTATTGCCATCCGAGGTCTGTACGATGTCTACGTCGGAATGCTTCGCCCATTACCCGATGGTCATCATGTATTCGACCTGGATGGACCGCTCCCAATCCCCAATATCGCCGACCGCTCCGAAGGAATTCAGCGGCTGACCGATTTATTCAACGCTGCCCTCAGTGAAAAAATCCTGCGCGCACCGGAGTATTGGGTCTGGAACCATCGTCGATGGCGGCGGCGGCCGCCGACAGAATCGATGGAAGGGATCTAATATGTCATGGATCGTCCCCGTGGTGTTCGTTTTCGGCATTCTGCTGGGTGGCATCGGTATATGGGCGGTAATCACCGGTGCCAGGAGCGATCAGCGGGATCGATCCGCTGAATCCGATCTCGGACACGCCGTGCTGGCTCTTGTCCGGAACGATACTGAAAGCGCAATGCAGAACTTGATTCAACTGCTAAACAAGAGCACGGAAAACATCGATGCATACCTGGCATTGAGCAATCTCTACCGAAACAAAGGCTGGTTCAACCGAGCTATCGATATCCGGCGTCGACTGCTATCCCGAAGCTCTCTTCGTCCGCACCAACGCCGATCAATCATGCTGGAAATGGTCCGTGATTTCGAATGCGCCGGTCTCCTCGACCGGGCCGTGACCGCTTTGACTGCTGTTCTCGAAGCCACAGACCCAACCCGCCTCGATTATGAATATTTAGCCGGGCTGTATGAATCAGCCGGCAACCTGACTGCAGCGTATGAAGCATGGCGCAAAGCGGGTAAAATCGAGAATCAGGCATACATCCAGGCTGAGCAGGCCCGGACTCGATTGCAAAACGGTGATGTGAAGGGTGCCCGGAAACTTCTTGGGCATGCGCTGAAACTTCATCATGAAAACCCATCCGCGCTGCTGACTCTGGCCGAACTGACAGCATCGACTGGAAAGGTACGACACGCGGAGAAGTTATACGAACGACTGCAGCTGGTCAGGCCGGATTTGACAGGAGTCATTGCGGACAGCATTGAACGGATCGTCACCGACAGTTGTGATGAGAAACTATTAGCCTATTTTCTTCACATTCTGGAGTCGCAGAAAAGCCGGCCGCGGGTTGCTGTACGCTATGCTGCGTGGTGTGTCCGACAGGGTGATCTCGAACGGGCGTTAACCTTGATCGAATCGGTAAAAATCGATGAATTAGCGCCTGAGATGATGGTCCGGCTCATTGAAACCGCAGCAGCCTGTGGTTCCGATGCCATAACCGCCCGACTGAGTCTTGAAACCATCCATCGGTTCCTCGACCGGAAACCATTCGTGTGCCACAATTGCAATGATCTGATCCCTCATCTGGAGTGGAAATGCCCTAAATGCGGCCGATGGGGGCAGATTCACAGTCGCACGGCGTACGCCATATCTCGGTAGGAGGTTGGATGAAACGATTGATAAGCATGCAATTACCGTTAGTACTTTTCATGTTGGCGTTTACCTCATATGCCCAGGTCATCCCCGGCGCAGTGTCCATCGATCAATGGCGAGACATGTGGCTTGTTCAATGGCAATCCGGGTCTCCCGAAGCCCGATCTGAAGCACTGATTCAGCTTTCTTCTCTGCTTCTGGTCTTGGATACTGACGATCCCGCAACGCATGTGATCCAGGATAAACTGTCCAGCTTGGCATCCCAGTCAATCGACGCCGAAATAAGCACCGCACTTCACGCCCTTCATACCGGATCAACAGCCTCTGCCTCACAGCTCCTGCTGGATCTCGTCCTACAACATCCAGCCGATCACCGCATCCATCGATTCCGAATCGCTCTGGCACGCTGTTTTCGCGATGATGGCCAGCTCGATCTCGCTGCAGCTCAACTGGAACCCGTCATGAACGGCTCGACACCTGACAGCCTGTGGGCGAAATTAGAACGAGCACGGCTTTACCGAATTGCAGGACATTACGATGAAGCAATGACTTTATACTCGGTTTTGGAAAACCAAAATGACAATGCAACAATCCGTCGACTCGCCCGGGATGAAATGCACGAGACGAATTTCAAAAACCTTCTGGCTGATCAGGATACCAGCGAATGACTTCTGATCCGCTAAGAAATACTCCGATGATGCGGCAGTATCACACGGCAAAATCCGAATACCCTGATGCCATTCTCTTTTTTCGCATGGGTGATTTCTATGAAATGTTTGGAGATGATGCCGTTAAAGCAGCTCCGATTCTCGACGTTGTTCTGACATCACGTGATAAAAATGCGGAAGACCGGATTCCAATGTGCGGCGTTCCACACCATTCCGTCAACACATATGTCGCCCGCCTGATCGAAAAAAACATGAAAGTCGCTATCTGTGAACAACTCGAAGATCCTCGAACCGCAAAAGGAATTGTCAAACGCGGCGTGACACGCCTGATCACTCCGGGAACCGTTCTCGAAGAAAATCTTCTTTCCTCCCGGGAAAACAACTTCATTGCGTCAATCTATCCATCCAAAAACGGATTCGGCCTGGCATTTCTGGACATGTCGACCGGGGAATTCCACACCACGGAAGTGGCCGACCTGTCCGTACTCATCGATGAAGTCGATCGATGGACTGTCCGCGAAATCGTGCATCCCGATTCATGGAAACACACGCTGACCGGAACCGCCTACCGGTTTAGCCCCCAGGACGATTGGACGTTTTCGGAAGACGCCAGCACGGAACAACTCCGGACCCTATTTCACGTGACTCAGCTCGACGGACTCGGCCTTTCGGAGTCTCCTCTGGCAATCCGTGCCGCCGGCGCTTTGATCCATTACGTGCGCGGAACTCAACTCGAAACACTGAATCACATCACTCGCCTTCGCGTTTATCATGATTCTCAGTTCGTTCACATCGATGCCGCCAGCCGCAGAAATCTCGAGATTTCCCGGACTCTCATGGGCAATACGCGCGAAGGTAGCCTCCTCCACTATATCGATCTCACCGTCACGGCGATGGGCAGCCGACTTTTAAAACTCCGCCTCGAACAACCCCTTCGCTCCAAAGATGCCATCAATCAGCGCCTGGATCAGCTCGATGCCTTCTATTCCTCCCCCGGTATCCGCATGAGTCTCAGGGATCAGCTCATGACTATCGCCGATCTCGAACGATTGATGAGCCGCGTCGTTACTGGAATCGCCCACCCCCGCGATCTCTCTGCCCTCCGGTCCAGCTTGCAACAACTCCCTGCCATCCGTTTAAAACTGCAGAATACGGAAAATTCCACTCTTTCGAAAATGGCAGATTCACTGGATCCGATGGATTCCGTTCGGGAGTATCTCGAATCTGCACTCACCGACAATCCGCCCGCAACCATCAAAGAAGGCGGCTTCATTCGCGATGGATATCATTGCGAGTTAGACACGCTGCGTTCCGCATCCCGCGACGGAAAAAAATGGATTGCCAGCCTTCAAAACCGGGAACGATCCCGGTCCGGCATCGGTTCATTGAAAGTCCGGTACAACAAAGTTTTCGGGTACTTTATCGAAATCACCAAAACGCATCTTGAAAAAGTACCCGATGACTATATCCGCAAGCAGACCCTGGTCAATGCCGAACGGTATATCACTCAAGATCTAAAAGAAATGGAAGAAAAAATACTGGGCGCTGAAGACCGTATGATCGCTTTGGAGCAGGATCTTTTTCGCCAGATTCGAACCGATATCGGTCGCGAAGTCAGCCGGATCATGACCACCGCTCAGGGAATCGCAGAAATCGATGTAGCAGCCGCAGCGGCAGAACTGGCTTCTGCGAACCGGTATCGCCGGCCGGTCATCGAAGACAGTTGTCTTTTAGATATTCGGAACGGGCGTCATCCTGTGGTTGAACGTATTCCCATGGACCGCGGATTCGTACCAAACGATACACGACTGGATGGCGATGACCACCGTCTCGTCATCCTTACCGGCCCCAATATGGCTGGAAAGAGTACATTCATTCGGCAAGTCGCCCTCATCGTTCTGATGGCTCAAGCGGGGCTTTTCGTCCCGGCCGATGAAGCGGTCGTCGGTCTTGTGGATCGTATCTTCACCCGGGTCGGCGCTTCGGATAATCTCGCAGGCGGGCAATCCACGTTTATGGTGGAGATGAGTGAAGCGGCCAATATCCTGAACAACGCTTCTGACCACAGTCTCGTCATTCTAGATGAAATCGGACGCGGTACATCGACCTTCGACGGATTGTCCATTGCCTGGGCAGTCGCAGAATATCTTCACAAAAAACGATGTCGGACCCTGTTCGCTACACATTATCACGAGCTGACCGATCTGCGTGACCGGCTTGAAGGTGTTCAGAATTACAATGTCGTCGTCAAGGAATGGAACGACCAAGTCATGTTTCTTCGGAAAGTCGTTCCCGGCGCTGTCGACCGGTCCTATGGTATCCAGGTTGCTCGTCTTGCCGGACTTCCGCACGAAGTCCTTGAGCGGGCGAAAGAAGTGTTGAATTCGCTTGAAATGAAGGAGCAGGGTCGAGTGCCCGTTTCCATTGCCGAGCGAGAAAATCGAGGGCGGACTCCGGTACAGCTCAGCCTTTTTTCAGGTGGAGACATCCTTCTTCAGCGAGCGCTGGATAAAATTGATATCAATCAATTAACGCCGATCGAAGCTCTGAACACGCTGTCGCGCTGGAAAAAGGAGTTTGGCCGGTCGAGTGAAACGGAGATACCCGGGTCCCGTCCGCGGAAAAAGTAAGCAGGGACCCAGAATCATTTTATCGAAACACGAGTCTTCCAGCCGATCACCCGGAAATGTCCTTTTTTCGTTCGAACATCGCTTCCAACTCGGTATTGGAACGCATGAAGCGAATCATTTGATACCGATTCCGGCCTTTAAAACCCATCGATTTGTATAGCTCTACCGCTGCTTCATTATCCCTGTCAGCCAACAGATCGATTCGAACCGCATTGATCTTTTCAGAAAATGCCAGGAATTGCTCCATCAGAAGCCGACCGAAGCCCATACCTCTGAATCCGGGGAGAATGTAAACAAGATCCAGCATAAGCACGACATCGCACGATGACATCGAAATCCGGTCATATGCTCGGATGTAACCCGCCGGCTGGTCTCCAACCGTCAAGACCAGGGGATGATAAATCGCCGAGTGCAATGCATAAAACTCCATTTGAACCCTGTACTCGTCGCGATTCCGCGTCAACTCGTATTCTTTGTCGTATGCCTCATGAATCGCATATAACACATCACGGTCTTCGGGAAATCGCATCTTTCGAAACACGGCTTTCTGCTTCATGATGTCATCATGGTCATTCATCGGTTCATCTCCCTCACTGGTTTGGCAATCACTACACCGAATACTTCACTTTTTTTTTCACCAACGTCAAGTACAGCGATTCCGTTTGATGCACCATACCCTCAATCGAAAACATTTCCGCCCTCTGCCGGGCCTCCTCCGACATCCGTCGCCGATTGTCGGGATTCCGAACCAAATCGAGGAGCGCTGCCCGAAAAGCGGCATAATCTCCGGGTTCAATCAGCCGTCCATCCCGGCCATCCCGGATCGCTTCGCCATTTCCGCCTACCCGCGTCGCCACCGATGATACTCCACAAGCCATCGCCTCCAGCAACGCATTGGAAAAACCCTCCTTACGTGACGGCATAACAAACACATCCAGCCTTCGATAAAACTCGCGAATATCATCCTGAAAGCCCAGCAAGTGAAAGTTCGAAGCAGCTCCCATCGCCTGGGCCTGTGCCATCATCGATTCTCGGAGCGGGCCATCGCCTGCTACGTAAAAATGTACTTTCATTTTTTGAAACTGGGGATCAGCGGCGGCCCGAACGACAAAATCCAGGGCTTTCTGGGGAACCAGGCGAGCAGCGGCTCCCACAGCAACTTCACCATCCGTGAACCGGGATACTGATGAATCCGGAGAAAACCAATGCGTATCGACACCATTATAAATTATCGCTCGTGCATTTTCCGGAATGGGGATTCGCGACAGATAATCATCGGCGACAGCCTGAGAAACAAAAATCGTGCAGTCCCGCAGACGGGATACCCATCGATCGGTATAAACCTGCCGAACATCGTCCCAACTGGCAACATTATGGATATTCGCGATGACCACGGGAGTACCGGCTAACCGTGCGGCAACAGCCCCTGTGATGTTCGATCGGTACATATGTGTATGGACGATATCAGCGCCCTGAGCACGAAAATGCGAACGCAGCTGAACGATTCCAGACGGTGACCACCGATTGCGAACGTGGCAGAGCGCGACGGGAATCCCTTGGTCCCGCAATTCATCTGCAAGTTCGCCTGTCTCGCGAAGGCAAACGACAGAAACCGCAAACCGGGTTTTATCCAGCCTAGGCAGCACTGCCAGAAGTTTCTTCTCAACACCGCCCGGCCACAGGCCGCTGATCACGCGGACGACCCGAATACGTTCATCAGCCGTCAATCGGCTTACCGTAACGTTCTCAGGTCCGATCGACTGCGAGTTCTTCATACACTTCCGCTGTCCGAGCTACAGTACGCTGGATCGAAAACTTTTCCGTAACACGATGCCGTCCGGCGCATCCCAACCTCCGGCGAAAAACATGATCGGCAAGAATGGCCATGATGTTATTTGCAAACGCTTTGGCATCGCCAATGGGAGATAGCAAACCGGTTACCCCGTCACCAACGGCCTCCGGGATACCGCCCGCCACCGTGGCAACCACCGGCTTACCCATGGCCATTGCATCGAGAATCGATGTACACAATCCCTCCTCGCGGGAACTCATGCAGAAGACATCAATTGCCGCCAACAACCGTGGTACATCGGTGCGAAACCCCGTCAAAACAATGCGATCACCGACCGAAGACCGTCGTTGAGCATCAACAACGTTATTCCACATTGTTCCTGCGCCAATGATCATGAACCAGGTGTCCGGATACTCCTGCCCGACGATTTCCACTGCTCGTAAAAACATCATAGGGTCTTTATGTGGAGCCAGAGCGGCAACCATTCCGACGCAAAGAACGCCGGTAGGAATTCCCCATTCCTGCCGCACATCGACGCCGTCAGCAGCCCAATCGAACCGATCCACATCGATACCGCTGTGAATGGTCAAAACACGGTCCGCGGGAATCCCATCTTCTGCAAGGACCGTGCGAATCGCATCGGACACGGCGATAATTCGATCGGCACCCCAAAGGTATTTCCGTTTCGAAATACCGAGAAACCCTGTACGCAAATGAAAGTCCGTCCTCCGTGAATACACGATTTTTATGCCCGATCGGACCCGATCACGAACGAAACCCGCACTGACCAATCCATGCGACGTATGCACATGAATGATGTTTGCCGAAAAATGGCGCACTCCGCGCACCAGATCCAGATACTGCCGAATACTGATTTCTCCCCTCGATCGAAGCGGAATGACCGGAATCCCATCCCGACGAACTCGATCGATCAGAGCGCTCTTGATGGGTGCTGCGACGATCGAACGAAACCGGTCGGCCGGCAACCGAGACACAAGATGATGAACTTGTCCCTCACCTCCCCGCCAGGTCCGTTCCGTATCGATATGCACAACAGTGATCACACGCTACGTTCTTCCGGATTCTCTAATGGCAATGCTTCATCTACCAGCATGACCGGAATGTCATCCCGGATCGGAAAAATCAGACGGTCCTTCGCACAAATGAGCCCGTCCCCGGCCGGCGTTAACACAAGCGGGCCCTTACAGATCGGACAAACCAGAATATCAAGCAACAGTTGATCAACGGCCATTCTCACCTCCTGCATGCCTTTCATACAGTTCTTTTACCCATTCTACCTCTCGAGACAATCCCTCGTCCAGGGTAACACGGGGTATGAAGTTCAATAACCGGGCAGCCCGGCTCGTATCTGCGGCGGTATGACGAACATCGCCCTTTTGAACCCCTTTCCGGTGAGGATTAATCGAAACTCCCATCACCGACTCCAACTTCTCGAATATGGTGTTGATAGAGCACCGGTTGCCTCCGCCTACATTGAAAACCTCCCCGGATATTCCATCAATCAAACCCGCACGAAACGTAACATCCACGGCATCATCGACAAACGTAAAATCGCGGGTTTGTTCACCGGATCCGAAGATTTCCGGCGATTCACCCCGTAATGCCGCCCGGATGAACAAATGAAACGCCATATCCGGGCGCTGTCGCGGTCCGTAAACGGTGAAATACCGGAGAGAAACCGTAGGCAATCCGTAGTTGCTTGTATAAAGAACGCATAAGTTTTCCCCGGCCAGTTTGGTCACACCATATGGCGAAACCGGTCGTGGGTATGCCGTTTCCTTCATAGGCAGGTCAACGGCATCTCCATATACCGAAGAACTCGATGCATACACGACGCGTGAAACAGTGCGATTTCTCGCAGCCTCCAACACACGCTGTGTGCCAAGAACGTTGCAGTCGGTATAGATCCTGAACTGCTTCCCCCAACTGGCCCGGACACCGGCCTGGGCCGCCAGATGATACACCACAGCCGCCCCGTCACAAACAGAATCCAGATCGAGATCCAGTATGTTCCCTTCAACAAAGCGAAAACGGGAATGGGATCGGCACACCGTCAGGTTCCGTTCTTTAATTGATCGCGGATAATAATCAATAAAGCCATCGATACCCGTGACGTCATGACCTTCAGCCAACGCTCGCTCCGCCAAATGTGATCCGATAAAACCCGCTACGCCGGTGACAACCAGTTTCATTCCGCATCCTTTTTACGGTTCATGGTCCAACCGGGACCTGTGCGCCGGACCAAGTCGGCTTTCAATGTGCCGATCCGAAGTTTTGTTTCGAGGCGCAACGGAACGGCAAACTCGTCATCTGTCATCCAGAAAACCACCTTACTCTGCTTTTTTGCAAGCAAGTCGCTTCCCCGGGTCGGTCGGGGCTCTCCCCTGACCACGCTTCGCGCGATATCCCCATTCAGTTCGAGTGACTCGTCTGCTACGAACCCGACTTCAACCGGGTAATTGCTTTTCCCCTCAGAATTGCTGTTCATACGCAGACTTTTTCCGGGTGCCGGCGCATACCGACGCAGAGAAAAAATACATGCAACCGGATCCTTACTGTTGGGTGGAAGATCATACGATTCACCCCTGACCCAGGCTTTTTGCGCCACCTGATCATACCGGGTTTCCTTCAGCTTCCGATAATCTCCCTCGCGCACATCCTTGATGTAATGAATCGAGTTAAATGTCTCAGGATCAATATAACTCGTCACAACATCATGAACTTTGAAAAAAACGGAAAATGTCTTATTCGTTTCACCAACAATAACAATCCGGAAGACGGGTTTGTCTTCGAATACAACCTTCGGCTCCAACGTCATCGTGATCGTTCCGGCGTGAATCCCCATCCAGGAAACGTCATATACAAGAATTTCTCCCATCTCAAAAATCGGATTCTGATCCTGCCCGGCAAACTCTCTCCAGGAAAACATCGGATCCGGCTCGATAAACATCGGCGGCTCATCCGCATTCGCCGATGAATACCGCACACTGTCAAGCAGGATCGATTCCCCATCGTCCTTCTCGCGTTTCGGACCCAACGAAGCATCCTCCGCATCGACTGGCATCACCGGCCATCCCATGCCGGTCAGAACCAGAAAACCAAAAAGTACTGTCATAAACAGATCTTGCGTAGAACGGGTCATATTCATCATTGACTCTCCCGCCCTCCTTTTACCCGCATTGAAGAATCGTTTCAACTGCATCAATGACCTGTTCGGCGGAAATGCCCATCATGCAGTCGTGGTCCTCCGGACAGGAACGGTGCTTGCAGGGCCAGCACGCGGGGGGATGATGAATAACGATATGACCAGCGCCATATGGCGCGGTTTCGCGCGGTATGGTCGGACCAAACAGAGCCACGACACGCACGCCTGGCAGTGCTGCGGCCAAATGCATTAATCCGGAATCATTCGCAATGCAGATACCGGCCTGAGCGATCACAGCAGCCTGTGTCAGCAAGGGATATCCTCCCGCTAGAGTGAATACCGGCTGTTGCGTCATCGAAGAAATCCGCTCACTCAGAGCTGACTCCCGAACGCCTCCCAGCAGCACGACACGGGCATCCCAACGGCGGACTGCTCGGTCAATCCATCCGGCTACCCGAACCGGCGGCCAACACTTAGCAGCACCATGGGCCGCTCCCGGCGCCAATGGGATAATAGGCCCTGATCCCGGCAATCGGTCAATAACTTGCTGGGCCGCTGAACGATCCGAATCGGAAACATATACGCGTGGCGGATCATTTCCCGGAGCACATGCCGCTGCCTTGGCAACAATCGTATGATAATGATGCACTTGGTGCCCCGTCAGGATATCGGAATCAAGGGTGATCCGCTGCGTCAGTAATGGACCGCGTGAATCCGTTGGGCGACCGATACGAATGGGAACCCCGGACATGAAAAAAAGCAACGCCGATTCGAAGTTTTTATGAAGCAGGAGCCCGGCATTCGGCGCTAGCCGTCGGATCCGGCAGCATGTATCACAGAAATCAACGATTCGACGCGGGAAATGCCGCGGATTGTGATGCAGGATTTGATCGACAGCAGGATGATGAGCGATCACACTCGTAACCCAGGGTTTAGCCAAAACAGCCAGAGTGACGGCCGGCCGAACCCGTCGAAGCATCGCCAAGCCGCCAGTGGCCATGACCGTATCACCGATCCAATTCGGGACACGCACAAGCACCGTGCCTGTATCAGGTATCACGCCAATTCCCCTCGATTCCACCGATCGCTTACTTCCGCTGGGACCGGCGTTTTCCACCGTCGATGATACCAGAAATACCAGTCGGGGAATTCCCGGATGATTTCCTCGAGATGACGGGCATATTCCCTCATGACAGCATAGGTATCCAATTCAAGATCTCCGGTCAGCAATACCGTCAACGCACGAACCCGGATCTCCCATTTACCGAAAACCGAAGGAACACAAAACGCCGTAACCACCGCAGCACCCGTTTTTGAAGCAATCACTCCAGGTCCGCGATGAAACGATGTCGGCCGACCGAAAAAGGGGATCCAGATTCCCGAACCACGACCGCTTTGGTCAACCAACATCCCGATATGCTCGCGACGATGCAAGCGTCTGAAAATCTCAATCACGGACTGACCTTTTATCACGTCGCCGAATCCCATCATTTCATGCACATCGGTAAACCATCGATCCAATCGTGAATTGCTTAACTTATGTCTCACGATCGTCAGATGGGGACTTAAATTTTCTGCACAATAGGAGGCCAACAACTCCCAATTCCCCAAGTGAGCCGAACAGATCAGAAGACCTCTGCCTTGCTCATCCGCTTGCCGCACGATCTCCGGATGAAGAAGCGTGACTTCGTCGGCAATTCTCCCCAATCGTTTCGGCATCGTCAGCCAGTTCCCTAAAAACCGACCGGTATTGAGATAGACGTTGCGAATCATCCGATTGCGATCAGCAAACGATGTATCCGGGAATGCAATGGACATGTTGTCTCGAAGAACCTGGCGGCGGATTCCAAGAATGAACGCAAGGTATCCTATCCATCGACCGGCTTTTTCTGCTGACTCACGGGACAGCGAGCGAAACGCCCGGTACAGTAGAAGAACCGGAGCTGCTACCAGGGAATCGAGCCATGATCGTCGGGAATCAGGTGTGGAGTTCATTCGTTAGGATGCTCCTCATCACACGGTCCTCAAAACGCTCCGGATTGTCAACATCGATCTGCATATCCAGAACGTAAACAGGGAAAGAAATCGATAAGCCGTCAGAGAGCCGGACCTCATCCTTGGCTGTCATGACGATAGCCTGGCATCCCGCCGCATCGGCTTCCTCAGCAGCGCGACGCCAGGCCTCCGGTGGAATCGGATGATGATCCGGATACACGATTTCATGGCGTGGAGATAACCCGGCTCGGATGGCGGTAGCCCGAAAACCGTCGGGGGATCCAATACCGGATACGAGGCAAACCGGCACCGGTAACGAAGGGGACTGTGACGGTGCATGCGAGGTCATCGGCCGGAGCTGCACAGGAATATGGCGGGCAGTGAGAATCTCAGGGGGATTGGGTATAGACTGAAGATACTCCCAATCGCCGGACCGGTTCAGCACTTCATCATAATGGGTAAAAACGATGATATCACACCGAGAGAGGTTTTTCGGCGACTCACGGAGTTGCCCCAGTGGGAGGGGATGATCGGTTGTAAAGGGCCGTCGGCTATCCACCAGGACAATATCCAGGTTCCGAGACAACTTCCGATGTTGAAAACCATCGTCCAGTATAAGGCAATCCGGATCGAATTGATCAATACTCCACCGCGCACCCTTGACACGATCCCGAGCAATGACAACCGGAACATCGGGAAAACGACGCGCCATAAGGCACGGTTCGTCACCAAAATATGCAGCCGATCCATCCAAAGCCACACGCTCCGGCCGTTGGCCTCCCCTGCCGCCGTATCCCCTGCTGATGATCACAGGACGAATTCTCCGCTTCGCCAACCGCTCCACAAGGTAAATAACCATCGGTGTCTTCCCTGTGCCCCCCACAGCGATGTTGCCGATGCTGACAACCGGACGATCAACCCGGTAAGAACGCAGGCTGTGGTTATCGTACAGGTGGTTCCGCCAGGTCGATAACCGGTGGTACAAACCGGCCAACATCCTCTTCACACCCGTCGGTATGCGATCCGCTGCGTCAATCACCTGAAATCGCTCCAGATGATCCCGTCTGATCGTCATGATTAACGGACGGCATCAATGGCAATATGACCGCGAGGTGCCGATCAACAGCGCCACGGTTGGACTCGAATACGGTGAATGCCCGGCGCCCCATATCCCGCCGCACAGCTTCCTCAGCGAACAACATGCTAAGTACCCGAATCAGATCGTCGGCATCGGTCACTCTGCGAGCACCGCCGGATTGTATCAATTTTTCTGCAATATCTTTAAAATTAAACGTGTGCGGACCAAACAACACAGGAATGGCATGCGCCGCAGGTTCAAGCAAATTGTGTCCTCCCACCGATTCAAACGTTCCGCCAATAAATGCAACGTGGCCCAGACCGTATGCACGCCCCAGTTCCCCCATTCGATCCAAAATCACAAGACGGATGGATGCCGGATCAATGACCCCTCCACAGCGTAGCCGAGCCGAATCGCTCCGGCAGATGAACGGAATGCCAGCCTGGGTAAGCCGTGCACGGATTGCATCGACACGATCCAGGTGTCTCGGAGCCAGAATCATCCGGAATCGGTGATGACCGGTTTGCGGTAGGTTTTTGATAACCCTGAACAACTGGTCTTCATCTCCGGGATGCGTGCTTCCTGCCACCAGGAGACGGCAGTTTACCGTCCAGCCCAAGTCGGAAATCAATGTTTGCAGTTCGGGCGGTGGTTTTAAATCATGTTCGCGATCGTATTTGACGTTACCGGCTATACTCACGCGATCCGGCGGCGCACCCAGGGTAATCATCCGTTCGGCGTCGATCGGTGATTGCATTGCAAACGCCGTAACGCCGTTGAGGATCGGGAAGAAAAATCGGCGCAATCGATGATATCGTGGATACGAACGATCGGATATCCGTCCATTGGCAATGATGACGGGAATGTTCCGGATCTGGGCGGAGTATATCATATTCGGCCAGAGTTCGGTTTCCATGATAATAATGAGATCGGGGTGGATTCGGGAGTAGAATCGGCGTTGGCAGTTGGGCAGATCGAACGGTGTCTGGACGATGCGCATAATGAAGGGCATTTTTTCTGCTGCAGCGGCATGACCCGTATCCGTGTTAGCGGTGAGAATAAAGACGGTATCGGGGCGGGAGGAGGCGATGGACCTGATAATCGGTTCTGCGGCAAGGACTTCGCCAACGCTTGCCGTGTGAACCCAGACTCTGGGTCCGGAAATGGGAGATTCGGAATCTGGATCGGTATCGATGCGGGGAACGTACCCGAATCGTTCGGTAAATCCTCGCCGATATTGTTTGGTCAGAAGCATTCGGCTGAACAACCATATCAGAAAAAACGGGAGTACCGATAGAAGAAGCAGGGAGTAAAGCCGGCGCATCATAGGGGGTTATCCAATCTTTGGATACCAAGGGTCCGGAGCACTTCCTGGGCGGCCCGGTCAGCAGCGCCAGGCCGTCCGAACTGAGAATCGAGCGCACGCAGCCGATCCCGGGCTGCCTCAAGAGACTCCGTTGACTGCACGATTTTACGGGTTTCCTCCACAAGACGCCGGGGATTGAAATCAGTTTGAATCAGCTCCGGAACAACGGGATCCGGCATGACGATATTGGCTATACTGATCGCTTTCACGGAAATGAGGTGCCGAGCGATCCAATACGTAATGGGGCTTGTTCGATACACAACGACATGGGGTGTGTGCAGCAGGGCGGCCTCCAAGCAGGCGGTTCCAGATGTTATCCACGCTATATCGGCCGCTCGGACAGCCATCAGTGTCTGTCCCTGAATGATATGCGGTTGCGGTCCGCTGGGTAGAAGCGATCGGATGAGATCGGTTGAAACAGTATCCGCAAGAGGCAGGATAAAATGCACGGGGTGCTGGTCAGGTTCGTGAACGGGGGTTTCACATGGATCGATCAGGATTCCCTGGGCTTCAGTAAAAATCGGCAGGGACCGCCGGACCTCATTGACTCGGCTACCGGGAAGCATGGCCACGATGAATGCATCGGGCGCTAAACCCAGCATTTGGCGGCATCGTTTCCGGTCAGGTATGGTCTTGACGCGGTCGAGCACGGGATGACCCACAAATCGAGCCCGGACTCCTCGCTGGTGATACCATGTTTCCTCAAACGGAAACAGCACCATCATCGTATCCACGAAGCGCCGGATCACACGAACGCGGCCTGAACGCCACGCCCACAATTGAGGGCTTACATAATAGATTATCGGAATTCCGGCAGCTTTCAGTTTTTTTGCCAGGCGCAGATTAAAATCGGGATAATCGATCAGGATAGCCGCCGATGGCTTTTCCCGCACAGCCAGATCCTCTACCGTAGCCATAACGTGCAGAATGACTGGAAGCTTCCTGATCACTTCGGAAAAACCGGTCACACCCAGTTCCCGAACGTGAAACAGCAAGGACACGTTCTGAGCAGCCATGGCATCCCCGCCGATTCCCCAAAAGCGGATCCCGGGACAACGGCTGCAAATGGCTCGGACAAGGTCTGCACCCAGCAGATCGCCTGATGCCTCGCCGGCAATGATCAGCACGGAGTCAGTTGAAATTACGGATTGAGGCAGTGTTCGATCCGTCATGGTGGCTGTAAACTAACACGGATTCGGTTCGTTAAAAAGGGGTCTTTTTTGTTTGACAA
>JAFGMN010000028.1 GCA_016927515.1 candidate division CSSED10-310 bacterium
GGATGGTTCACCCGGCGCGGTGTTGCCCGCATCCGGTTTACCCTTTCGGGCCGGCAATCGGCTTTCCGGAGGTGCACCGTTTGGCTTAACACGAGCGCCACCGGACAAGGTTTTCAAATATTCCCGGTAGTGTTTTTCGCGTTCCCGCGTCAACTGACGGCGGCGTGTCCGGATTTTTCGTTCGTATTCTGCGCGCCGTTGGGAATGGGCTTTCCGGGCTTTTGAGAAAAAATACGCTCCGAATGCCGGAGATGCGATCAGGACGGCAATCAGTAGGGGTTCGAGATATCGGGAGATTCGTTTTTTCACTTTTACCGAGTAGTATTCTCCCGGCGTTTCCGGAATCCGGATCGCTGTCAAACCTGCGGGAAAAATCTCGATATAATACTCGATGCTGTCGTTTCCGTGATAGCGCTCTTCGATGGCCATCTCGAATCGGCCTTCTGAAGGGATGAATCCCAGAGGCATGGCGTGAAAACCTGTCTGGGAGCGGGACCGGAAGTGGATGCGCATGTCGTCTCCGGCAATCGCCTCATCCACAAACACGGAAATCTGGATGTCTTCGCCCTCCAGCACGTCGACTGGCGGAACATGGTTGTAAGAGAAATGAAACCGTGTGATTTCCGGTGTCGGCGTCGGATCCGGGATTTCCATCTGTCCATACGCCACAGCAGCGATGACTGCTGAAATCAAGCCTATCACCGTCAATTGTCGATTGACCATTCATCCACCTCGCAACCGCCGATAAGTTTCGCATAAAGGTTCGAACGTGTCAATTCAAACCGGCTGTGGTAGAGTTCTTCTCTATGGATGGACGTCCGGTCACTTACCGCATCGCCATGGTCGCTGCCTGCCCATTCCCAGCCGCTTTTGCATCATCGGGATTGATCCGGGAATTGTCGCTGGCGTTGAAACACCAAGGCCATTCCGTAGATATTATTACATATCACATCGGTGATGACTCCTTTTCAACCGAAGGGTTGACAATCCACCGTATCCCCCGCATCCGGGGATACCGGAAACGCTGCTCCGGCATCTCTCCCGGCAAACCCCTGTTGGATCTGCTGCTTACCCGAAAACTGATGGATGTGTGTCAGCGAACACCATTCGATATCATTCACGCGCATAATTACGAAGCGCCTCCCGCCGCTTACTATGTTCGACGTCGCACCGGCATACCCGTCGTTTACCATGCACATAACACGATGTTGCACGAACTGCCGACCTATTTTTATTCGAAACCGGTTCGGGTGGCGGCCCGATGGATCGGGTACCGGCTGGACCAGTGGATTCCTCATCACGCCGACGCCATCATTACCGTTTCCCAAGAACAAACCGACTACCTGCATACCCGGGGTGTTTCATTGGAACGGATGACGCTGATTCCTCCATCCATCTTTCCCGAAACAATGTCCGGGGGCGATGGTGAAACCGTCCGGCGCTGTCTGGGCATCGGCGACTCCCCTGTCGTGATATACACCGGAGGTTTGCAGCCGTATCAGAATTGTGGCGTCCTAATCGATGTTCTCAGGCATTGTCTGCACCGAATTCCGGAGATGGTGCTTCTTATCCTGGCCCGATCCGCACCGGAATGGTTGAAGAACATCGCACTGGCTGCCGGCGTCTTTGACAGAATCCATTTTTTAACCGGACGTGATCTGGCATTTGAAAAGGACTGCCTTGCCGCTGCAGATGTTGGCATCATACCTCGTTCGCACTGCATCGGTTTTCCTGTCAAGTTGCTGAACTACCTGGCGGCTGGGTTGCCGGTGGTATGTTTTCAAGGTATCAATAAAGGGTTCGATCATCCCAATGAAGTACTGGCAGTCGCCTCCGACCAGCCTGTTGAAATGGCCGATGCGATTTGCCGAATCGTGACAGAATCGGATTTACGGAGCCGTTTAGTTCGCAACGGCCGAAAAAAATTATTTGACCGCTATACCTGGAATTCTGTTATCAGCCGATATGAAGCGATTTACTCATCGGTTGTATCCGTATCATCCACGTGGAAGCGCCAATAATCGAGGATTTCATCAAGCGTGTCCGTGATCGAGCGTCGGGCCGCCCAGCCACTGATCCGTTCCAGGCGGGCGGGATTTCCGGTCAGAAGCGGGACATCCGCCGGGCGGAACCGATTCGGATCAACTTCGACGGTGATCCGGCAGCGGGATTTTTCAAGGAAGTAATCCAGAAAATCCTGGATACGGAACGCGTGGCCTGAGCAAACGTTGATGACATCGCCGGGCTGTCCGCATGCCAACGCCTCGATATATCCCGCCACAGTATCCCGGACATCGGTGAAATCCCGGCGAGATTCCAAATTGCCGACTCGGATTACGGGGAGTTGTCGGCCGTTTTCAATCCGGGCGACCTGATTGGCGAAATCCGCCGTGACGAAACCCAGGCGTTGTCCGGGGCCGATATGATTGAATGGGCGGACAACAACCACTTTCCCTTTCAGCGACCGTGCAATCTGCAGACAGGCGATTTCCTGGCAGTATTTACTGGCGGCATACGGGCTTCGCGGCGACGGCATCCGGGTTTCATCGATCGGCTGATCGTCTTCGGAAACCCATCCATACACTTCTCCTGAACTCACGATCAACGTATCCGCTTCACAATCGGTATCACGGAGCGCGCACAGGAGATTGACAGCACCGATCACATTGGCGGTGTATGTTTCCGATTCGCCATGCCAGGAGTGTTTCACGTTGGCACGCCCCGCCAGATGAAACACGCGGGTCGGCCGGATCCTTCCTACCAGTTCCCGTAGCCCTTCGGGATGAGTCAGATCCATCATATGCAGCTGCATACCGGCATCCGCCCAATATTCGCCACGCGCAGCAATCCGAGTCCGATCGATCACGTGAATGACCCTGCCGGGCTTTTCCAAAGCCTTGATCAAGTGGCGTCCGGCAAACCCTGTTCCTCCCGTAATTAATATCGTCTCTGTCGATTCCGGGATCATCGATGAATCCGCTCTCTCCAGTAAATCAAAATGTCTTTCAATGTCTGGTTAAACGGAATCCGCGGTTCCCATCCCGTCGCCTGCCGAAACTTCGTGTTATCTCCCAGCAAGATCGGAACATCCGATGGTCTGAGCCGGTGTTGATCCTGCTGAACACGGATAGCCGTTCCAGACATTTCCAATAGCATGTCCAGTACACTCTGGATCGTCCAGCACGATCCCGAGCAGATATTGTATGCTTCGCCGGGTTTACATCCGCCGTCCAACGCCAGCCAATAAGCCCTCACCATGTCGCGAACGTCGGTAAAATCACGTTTTGCCTCAAGATTGCCGACATAGATGACCGGTTCCCGATCACCTTTTTCGATTTCCACAATCTGCTTAGCGAAATCCGAACAGACGAATACATCCCCCCGGCGCGGTCCCGTATGATTGAATCCTCGTGTCCGGATGATTTTCAAGCCGTAACTCATAAAGTATTGGTACCCGAGATAATCCTGACCCACTTTGGACACGGCGTACGGCGACAACGGACGCAACGGATTGGATTCCCGAATCGGTACCTCATGATCGTAAACCATCCCATATTCCTCACTCGAACAGGCGATCTGGATCCATGGGTCCAACCCGAGATTACGCACCGCTTCAAAAATATTGACCTGCCCAATAATGTTCGTCACCAAACTCTCGCTGGGCGCTCGCCAGGATGATGGAACGAAACTCTGTGCCGCTAAATGAAAAATTCGGTCCGGCCGAACATCTTCTATGACCGCCCGAACACTGGCCGCATCCCGCAAGTCACATTCGAGATTCGAGAACCGCTTCAATACATGCTCGATGTTCTCCGTACGGCTTCGCCACCGGTACACTCCATACAACTCAACATCCGGATGATTGTTCAGGATGTAATCCGCCAGATGACTCCCTACAAATCCCGTAATTCCCGTAACCAGTACTCTCATTCCGTTTTCTCCTCAATCATTCCCGGATACTTCACCGCCAGATAACGATCCACCGCGTTCTGCCAGCCCGGCATCGATACCCCCAGAATGGACGTCAGCCGATCGGTGCTCAGGACGGAATAAAGAGGACGCCTGGCCGGCCGCGGAAAAGCCTCCGTGGTCACCGGTTCCACCGGTATCCCGGGAAATATTTTGTTGATGACGTATTTCGCAAATGAATACCAGGTCGTTGCACCGGAATTGGCCACATGTACAATCCCTCGGCAGCCGGATGTGATGCATCGGCCAATGGCCCAGGCCAGATCCGCTGAATACGTGGGTGATCCCTGTTGATCGCCGACCACGCGGAGAGGTTTTCCGTCCGCTGCAAGGCCAATGATGGTTTCCACGAAGTTCCGTCCATGGACACCAAACAGCCAGGACGTTCGAACAACGAGACTGTCTTCGGGAAGAATCTCCATCACATGGTGTTCACCCAGTAGTTTGCTTTGGCCATAAACCGTCTGGGGACTGACGGGGTCCAGTTCAAGATACGGCGTCGTTTTGAATCCATCGAACACATAATCGGTGGAAACATGGAGAAGACGGGCACCGGTCCGTTGTGCCGCCCGGGCCAGGTTCCCGGGTCCTATTCCGTTGACCGCCATGGCGTCGTCCCGATGCGTTTCACATGCATCGACGGCGGTATAGGCGGCTGCGTTGACAATCCAGTCCGGAGCCACTCGTTCTACCGTTTGTCGGCACCGGACTTCCGACGTAATATCGCATTCTTCGATATCAATGCCAGTCACCGCTCCAATCGTCTCCAGACTGGTCACCAGATCATGACCCAGCATTCCTTTGGAACCGACAACCAGGATTTTCATTCCGCCATTCCCAGGTGATGCTGATACCAATTCTGGTAATACTCGTTGAACTTTCGATTCCGCTCTTTCAATTTCATCCACCATTCGCGGTTATCCCGATACCACGCAACAGTTGCTTCCAGACCCGTTTCAAAATCGTGAGCCGGTTTCCATCCCAAAGCTCGAATCCGGGTTGTATCGACAGCATATCGACGATCATGCCCCGGCCGGTCTTTGATCGGTTGGATTAATGAGTCGGGTTTGCCGAGAATCCGGAGAATGCGGTGGGTAATGTCAATGTTCGTTCGTTCGTTTCCACCACCGATATTGTAGATTTCACTCAACGCGCCATCCCGACAGATCAGGTCCAGGGCTGAACAATGATCCTCTACATACAACCAATCCCGGACATTCAGACCGTCGCCATACAACGGCAGGGGCCGGTCATCCAGTGCATGAGTGACAAACAGCGGGATCAGTTTTTCCGGATACTGATACGGCCCGAAGTTATTCGATGCTCGGGTGATGATCGCCGGAATGCCATACGTCGTAATATAAGCCTGAACCAATAATTCCGCACCCGCTTTCGATGCCGAATACGGGCTGCTGGGCGTTACCGGATCCCATTCACGAAACGCTCCTTCCTCGATGGAACCATAGACTTCATCCGTCGATATCTGAATATATCGTTCCAGTCCGAATTTACGTACAGATTCAAGCAGGACATGGGTTCCCATGACATCGGTTCGAATAAAAGCGGCTGGATCGATGATGGATCGATCCACATGCGTTTCCGCGGCAAAATTGACCAAATAATCGACACCCGACGATACGATGCGATCGACTGTATCCGAATCGCAAATATCCCCTTCAACGAAACTGTACCGGGGATCCCTGTCAAGTCCCGCCAGGTTATCGAGATTTCCGGCATACGTCAGTTTATCGAGGTTGACTATGGAGCAATCCGGGTATCGACCGAGCAAATAGCGAATGTAATTGGAACCAATAAAACCCGCTCCGCCCGTGACAAGATATCGTTTAGCCATCGTGACGCGTCCAATCGTACGGGATCTGATCCGTATGGGCCGGCAGACGATATTCGTCCGGTTTCGCATAGTTATAGGTCTTTGTTGGAATATTCACGATCAAAGTCACCTCTTCCGAGATTCCCTTGAATCCATGATACACTCCCTTCGGTATCTGTACGAGCATTGGATTCAGCACGCCGATGAAAAACTCGTTGATCCGTCCGAATGTCGGAGATTCTTTTCGGGCGTCATACAGAACAACTTTCGCCATCCCCGATACACAAACAAACGTGTCGTCCTGCAGCTCGTGATAATGCCACCCTTTGACCACTCCCGAATACACGGCCGTAATATATACCTGACCAAACTCAGAAAACTCCGGCCAGTCCGACCGGAACATCTCCATTAAATACCCGCGTTCATCGGGAATCCGTTTCAGCTGCCTTGTCTTGACTCCATCAATCAAATCCATATCAGACTCCTGTGTTATAAAATACCCACTACGCTGCGATCGCCAAGAACAAATCGATACGCCCGTGGTCTGGCCACCGCTTTTTTCAATTCAACCATCCGGCCGATCAAGCTGTCCTCAATCCGCACGCCGATGTCCGAGATGATCGCACCTTCACACACGATGGAATGCTCGATTTCCGCATTCCGGATCACAGTATCCCTCTGAATCGAAGTAAACGGTCCGATGTAAGAATCAATAATCCGTGCATTGCAGCCGATTATCGCAGGGCCGCGAATATACGATCCTTCCAGAACCGCTCCTTCCTCGATAGCCACTCGATGATCGATGGTCGTCCGTTTATCCACCGTTCCGCGATTATACGGCGTCAACCGGTCCAGTACCATGCGGTTGGCCTCGAGCATATCCTCGAGCTTGCCGGTATCTTTCCACCACCCATGAACGATATGCGGATCTACCGTCAACCCCATCGCGATCATCTCCTGAATCGCATCGGTGATTTCTAACTCGTTACGATGCGAAGGGGTGATCCGCCGAGCCGCAGAAAAAATGCTACTGTCGAACATGTATACTCCCACCAACGCCAGATCGCTGCGGGGTTCCTTGGGTTTTTCAACTAGCCGTATCACACGGCCGTTTTCCAGTTCCGCCACACCGAATTGCTGTGGATTCGGCACCCGGGCAAGCAGAATCTGCGCATTTGAATCGCTTTCCCGGAACTCTTCCACAAGGCTTGTTATTCCATCGATAATGAGATTGTCCCCCAAATACATGACAAACGGTTCATCGCCAATAAACTCCTCCGCGGTAAGCACAGCATGAGCCAAACCCAACGGCGCTTCCTGGTGAATATACGTTACCCGAGCATTCCAGCGCGAGCCATCACCGACCGCTTCTTTGATCTCGCGATGCGTGTCGCCAACGATGATCCCGAGGTCGGTGATTCCGGCAGCAATGATTGCCTCCAGACCGTAAAACAGAACCGGTTTATTCGCCACCGGGACAAGCTGTTTTGCCCGCGTATAGGTCAGCGGCCGTAACCTCGTTCCCGTTCCTCCGCTTAGAATCAACCCTTTCACAATACGCCTCCTCTAGAACACCCGGGGTTCAGTAAATAGTGGAAAGCATCTTATGTTTCATGAAATCGCTTGTCAATTTAGAAGAAATGTCCTTTCCTTATAATATAAGAGGATTGAAACACCAACTCTGGGAGGTACCGTTATGTATGTATATATCGTGCTTGTCAGCAATGGACCGTCAGTGGTGATGACACGCCTGGATCCGGAGAAGACCGTCGCCAACCTGATTTGGAGAGGATTCCGGGATTTCAATCTCTACCGGGTACCCGAGTCCCGGTACGAGGAACTTAAAAAAGACGTCGGTAATCATACATGGAACAACACGCTTGAAGAACTGAACGACGAGTGGCCGGTACGCGTGATCGACCGGGATTCCAGCCGGGCATTCGCCAATTTTCAACTCTTTGCGGAAGAGGCACCCGAAGCGAAGATACGCAACCGGAAACAAATCGGTCCAAACCGGTAATCACGTTTCGGTCCCCGCCACGCTCGATTAACTGCACATACTCCGCCGGATCGCCTCGCGTTACTCCGGAGAAAATATGCATCTGCTTTCCCATTCCTTTTGTATCCTGACCGCCTCCCGTTGCTCGGACCATCCCAGCGCTTCATACGCCCGGATCAGGAGATCATGGGCCCGGGAAGATTCCATGGATAGATTCATGCCGGCATCGAGGGCCCGACGCACGGTTTCTGCGACACGATCCCATTGGTCGCCGGTGCCAGCCAGCATCATCGCATAATTAAACAGCGCATCCGGATGATGAGGATACCGCTGAACCGCTTCCCGGAACACCTGCATCGCCTCCCGCCTGTCACCCGTGGCCCAGAGCGTTCGGCCGCGAGCCAGAAGAAGCTCATCCGGAGCCATTTCTTCGATTTCACTTAATCGGTCCAACGCATCCATACTCCAAAAACCGTTGGCTCGATCCATCGCTTTCCGGGCCATATCGGACTGACCAGCATCGGTATACAGCATCGCAAGATACTCCCATGCCTCGACGGCTCCCAACGGATTCGCCGACACCGCCCGTTGGAAAAGAGGCATCGCTCCCGTTCGGTCACCTTTACTCATCGCGGCCATGCCCAGCACTGTGTTATAAAAACCAGGGGTTTCGACACGAGCATGTCGACGGATGGCTAATGGCTGCCAGGTAACCACCGTAGCACACCCCATAAGTCCCACTATCATCATCCAGACCGAGGCATCACGGACCCGGATAAATTGCATGAGCCGCACAACAGCCGCTCCCGCAGGAACCGCCAGACAGACAAGCAAGGGCACACGCAACCGGCCGTTGACATAAAACATCATACCCGTTATCACGTGAGGAATGGCCAGAAGCACGAGTATCCAGCAGGAACGACGCCAAGGTAACGAGTAGAACCAACCGACACATCCAAAAACCAGGATGACCCCCGGCGGCAGGAGAAATGGCATCACAGAACGAATCCGACGGGATGCATCAATCAGTGACGCCGTATCCAGTACGTCATAGTCATTGAACAGATAAACCAGTTTACGACCCCCGAACAGGAGGCTTCCAACCGGGTCAGCTGCAAGATACCGCCAACCCGCCTGCATGTAGAAATCGGATGATTCCTTATGCGTCAACGGGCGACCCGCCGCGCGTTCGGCCAAAAAGTGAAACACGGCATGCTCCACCGGTCGATCGGTTCGATTATGCTTCATCGTTTGGTTTTCGAGTGATGTCAGGGCAGGGGGAGGCGAATAACCGAGTCCGGTGGCACGGTAGTTATTGGAGGAATAGAAAACAGCGCCCTGGGATGCGGTCACGAGAATTCGTTCTCCGGTTCGGAAGAAGTTCGTGAGGGTGACAGGGGCCACCGCGATGACGGTGCCCGCAAGGAAGAGGCCAGCTCTCCAAGCCGCCTGGCGAAAACGGGAGCGCCAGCGGGGAATCAGCGGAATGATCAGCGGAACCGCCAGAATAACATTGGGGCGAATACCGATGGAAATGCCGAGGAGAAGACCGATGAGCAGCCACCATGCCGCGGGTGAATCCGACCGGGTCGATGATCGGATAACGCACCAGGCGGTTGCGGCATGGACCAGGTTGACGAAAGAAGCCGTAACCAGATCGCTTTCAAACAGGATCACGGAACTGCATAGACCGTATAGCCATCCCGTAGCCAGGGCTTCCCGGCGGCCGAACGCCATTCGAGCGATGTCGGTAATCAGATAGACCGTCAGAATGCCGGCGAACAATTGGATGGCCCGCAACCCATCATGAGGGAGTCCGGCTCGATAGGATGCCAGGTACATCCAGACCGTGTAGACCGGACTGGAATGAAACGGTTCCCTGACCGGATCCGCCAGATGATGACCCAAATAGAGGTATTTTTCGAAGACCGGCCGACCGGTTTGCAGATAGAACACGATACCCCGGCAAAGAATGGCAGGTGCCAGAACCAGCCACGCATCCCGGGGTTTCCATTGGCTTTTTACATCGGATGCCGCCAGCAGGATATGCCTCCCATCGTCTGACTCGTTAAATAGAGGTCAACACGGTGCGGAGTCGAGCGATCGCCCAGTCCAGTTCCTCCTGGGTAATGCATAGCGGAGGAGCCAGCCGGATAATGTTGACATGCGTTTCTTTGCACAGGATTCCTTCCCGCATGAGAGCTTCACAGAAGCGTCGAGCCCCCCCCGCAGATTGCTTAAGCACGATTCCTATCCAGAGGCCTTTCCCTCGATAAAATTCCACATGAGGACTGTCAATCGTCTGAAGCTGCCGCATGAGATAATCGCCCAGCTCCGCGCTGCGTTCGATCATTTTCTCCTCAATCAGCACCTTGAGGGATTCCCGGGCGACCCGGCATCCCAGGGGTGCACCCCCATATGTCGAGCCATGATCGCCAGGCTTGAAGACTCCGAGGATCGTCCGGCTGGCCAATACAGCGGAAACCGGCACCGTACCGCCAGACAACGCTTTGCCGATAATAACCATATCCGGTTTGACGCTCTCGTGATCGCACGCGAACATTTTACCCGTGCGACCCAAGCCGGACTGGATTTCGTCGGCAACAAAGAGAACGTTGTTTTTGCGGCAAATGTCCCAGCAGGTCTTGAGATATCCTGACGGCGGTACATCCACACCTCCTTCGCCCTGGATCGGCTCCACCAGAAACGCCGCGGTATTCGGATTGATCGCCTTTCGTAACGCGTCGACATCACCATAAGGCACAACAACAAACCCAGGCGTCAGGGGACCGAACCCTCGTTTATAGTCGGGTTCTGTGGAAAACGACACGATGGTAATCGTGCGGCCATGGAAGTTATTGCCACACACAATGATCTCCGCCTTGTCCGTAGGAATCCCCTTGATATCATACCCCCACCGGCGAATCGCTTTGAGCGCCGTTTCCACGGCCTCCGCACCGGTATTCATCGGCAGAATCATTTCATAACCAAACAATTCCGTCGCTTCTTTTGCCAGCAACGGCCACTGATCGTTACGGAATGCCCGGCTTGTCAGTGTCAAGCGATCGCACTGGTCCTTCAATGCTGCAATAATTCGCGGATGACAGTGCCCCTGGTTGACAGCTGAATACGCCGCGAGAAAATCCATGTACCGCTTGCCGTCGACATCTTCCACCCACACACCTTGGGCCTTGCAGATGACCACATCAAGCGGATGATAGTTATGAGCGCCATAGGTATCTTCCATCGTTATATACTGCTTTGAATTCATATGAAAAACCTCCGTTCATGCAGAAAATAGTCAAAAAACCGCAGGCACGCGGGATTGTATCCGATGCCTTTCACCGAGGCAAGAGTATCGCGGAACGGGATATGAAAAGAAGGAATACGCGATTAGAAACCAGAGTCGATCGGCGAGAATCGGTCCATCCAGGGTAATCGCCTCATGAACTCGAAGGACACGACTTCCATCATAAAGCAATCCCAGCCGAGCCATCCGGATGTTTTCGGCGCGAAACCCATTGTATTATCGGGGTTTTCGCTGAGATTAAAGGATAGCGAATGCCGGTGTTTGATGCAAAAAAAACGGAGCCGTTACCGGCTCCGTTTATCATTATGTGTGTTCGGATTAGAAGCTGTATTTCAGAGACAACCGATAGTACCGGGGATCAGACCAGATGTTGGCATTGCCGAAAAGTTCGGGCTTGCTCGGATTGTAGATTTCGGCTTCGCTGATGATGTGCTGCAAGTTGGTTGCATTGAACACATCGAAAATGACGGTTGCGGCGCCGAAACGGCCGAACTTGAAGGTATTCTGCCATGAGAAATCGATGGTGTAGAAGCTGGGGAGTTCGTATCCGCCGCGCGGTTCCATGAAGGACCAATTGTAACCGCGGTACGGGGGACGGCCTGTCCAGGTGGACGGATCATCGATGTCGTTGCTCGGATCGTCCGGATCATAGGTTTCAGGCGGTTTGGACCGCTTGGAATAATGATACCCGGAACGCCAGAATGCATTGATACCGAATGACATTTCATACCAGTCGGTCAGATCGAAGTGATAGGATCCGGCAACTTTCACATAGTGACGGCATGACCAGGGAAGCTCTCCGAAGAGGTTCGCGGTGGTGCCGTACGTATCGTACTGGCCGGAGAACTGGGCGACACCCGAATAGTCTTCTTGTCCTTCGATAACCGAGCCTTCGGCTTTGGCGTATGTGTAACTGGCCTGAAGATCCCAGTGTTCTTTTCGGGCGCGGGCGTTGATTTCGAGACCGCTGTATTCACGATGGTTGCCTTCGGCATTGGTCACGTAATACAGGTGTTTCGCGTAATCCCGGCCGTCATCACGGGGATCGAACTGCTTGTTGGGATCGAGCCCGGAGAAGTCATCTTTCACGCCGCCGAGGTAAGTCCAGACGATATTTCCGTCGTCATCGACAAAGATACCGGTGTCTTCCACCATATCGTTGGTTTCACGGTATGTATAGGTGAGGCCGATGGAGAAATTGTCCATGACTTCCTGCTCGATACCGATCATGAACTCATCGGTGTATTCCGCTTCGAGGTCCGGATCCAGAAGGTTCCAGTCTCCCGGTTCGGATTCGCCAGTGGTTTCCCAGTTGGCATCATCAAAGAAGAAATCTTCATCGGGGACACCGTCTCTGTCCATATCGTGCCATTCTGGACCGATGTACTGCTGATCGCGGGTTGCGGTCTGGTCGGCGCTGAAAGGCTGGAACATACCGGGAAGTGACAAGTCGAACGGATTGTAGAATCGGCCATAGAATGCATGGACCGCTGTTTTGCCGTTTCCGAAGACATCCCAGTTGAATCCGATCCGGGGAGCAAACATATCGTCGAAACGCATCGGTGCGGTTTCTAAATAGTTCCCACTTCCATCGACGTACGTATCGCGGGCGAAATTACCCCATGTCCATGCCGGCACATCGGTGTCGCCGTCATTGTTGTAGAATTCGGCCCATTCGTACCGCAGACCGACATTCAACGTAATCGAATCGGTCAGGGTCCAGTCGTCCTGGATATAGAACGCCCAGTATTCACCGGATTCTTCAGAAACACCGGCATTGAGGTAGATGCTGCGGGTCGCGGATGTTCCGTAGTAGTAGTTCGGATTCGCGGGGTCGTCGGGAATCGGATCGACGGTGTATGATGCGCCGCCGGGGGCCTGCTGGAAGGTTTCGCGGGCGAAGTCGTGGTATTCGATACCGGACTTCCATTCATGCGAACCCATGAAATCATCGATGAAGTAGCTGGCGCTGAATGATGCCTGGAAGCGATCGCGGTCTTCTTCAACCCAATTGCTGGAATTGTTGTAGTGGTGACCGTGATACGTATCAGCGAACGAAGCATCCCGCGGATTTGTTCCGGTTTTTGTCGTCGGAACGTTGTCGAGGATACCGAGCGATGCGCCGATCCGGGTGATGAAATAGAGGTTCTGTGTTGTCAACCAAGTCCATTCCAAGCTGTAGAACGGGCCACCTTGCTCCTGGGTGTTCCATGCTTCCGGGGTAGTATTTTCTGGATCACCGGTCGCATTATTGATGGTGGCTTCTTCACCTGAATAGTTCACGACGAACTTGTGTTCCTGGTTGGGTTGGAAAGTCAACTTGGCATAGGGCAGATGAAATTCCCTGTCGGTATTGATACTGACAAGATCATTGGGGTCGGTGGAATCCGCACCGTAGAACCCGATTGTTTTGCTGGTGCCTTCGCGATTCAGGTAATTGTAGCTGACCATGAACCACAGTTTATCGCGAATGATGGGACCTTCCAAGGTGATGGTCGGTTCATAGTAATCGTAATCCGAAACGGTTGTCGGATAGTCGTCATCTTCCGCCCAGTCGGTATCGATGTACTGGAGCCGGAAAATGCCGTGGAATTCGTTACCGCCGGACTTCGTAACGGCGTTGACGATACCACCCATCGATCGGCCGTATTCGGCCTGGAAACCACCGGTCTGAACTTCGACTTCCTGAATCGCGTCGGCGTTCAGGTTCGCGCCGAAGGTCGACGTCACCGGGTCGGTTGTATCGACGCCGTCGAACAGGTAGACGTTATCCGCCTGGGATCCACCATGGACTCGGACGTTTCCACCGCCGGTGATACCACCGCTCATGCTGAAGGCGCTGAAAAGATCTTCCGATCCCGGCAGACGTTCCGTCAGATCACGCTCGATGGTCGATTTCACCGTAACGGACTTCGTGTCCAGTACAGGGTTTTCAGAGACGACCACAACAGTTTCTTCGTACGGAGCGATCTCCATCGTCACGTTGATGTTGGTCGTCGAGTTCACGGACACCTTAATTTCAGTCTGCTTCATGGTTTTCATGCCCATCAGTTCAGCCGTCAGGACATAAATACCCGGAGGCAACTCTGGCATCCGATACGTACCGGAGCCGCTCGTGGTATCCACACGGGCTCCCGGGAGATTCTCACCCGTCACCGTAACGGTGACCCCCGGAATGGGATTCCCATCGACATCGGAGATTTTACCGGCGATGACGCCCGTCAATCCGGCAAAAGCCGTTCCGCTGCCGATGAGGAGGGTGATTAAACCCAAAATAACGATGTTTCGAAGGTGCATGGCGTTTCAACCTCCTTCAAGTTAAGTGTTTAATGGTTGCACCCGCTTCCGAGTCATTCTTGCTCTTTCACCTGCAAAGGCATCGGTCAACCTCATAGCCGCTACCCTTACTTCACAGTTTCTTCCAAGAGCTTAACAGTATCTTTCACTTCTTTCAAAGTTTCCGGTGCTATATCCGTCCGGGTTTCCAGTTTTTCCTGAAGTTTTTTGTATGCATTCAGAGCTTCGGGATAGTTTTCTTTTTGAATATAAATATCACCCAGCAGTTGAATGCAATCGGTGTAGTCCGGAAATTTCTCACAGCTCAACGTCAACCATTTAATGGCGGTATCGAGGTCCTTGGCGCGCACTTCGATGGATGCCAGGCTGTGCAGGACCGTTGGATCGGGAGCCGTCTGCATTTGCTCGGACCAGATTTCGCGTGCCTTATCGGTGTTTTCCTGGATCATGTAGGTTGCGCCGAGAAGCGTGCTGATGTCCGCGATGGCTTCCTTGTTGACATCCAATTCCTTCGCTTTGCTCAGGTATTTCTGAGCATCCGCGAGTTCCCGGTTGTTGAAAGCAATCTGTCCGAGGATGAGATAGTCGACATAGTGGACATTAGGGTTCAAACTGATGGCTTTGGTCAATTCCGCTTCCGCTGTGTCCAGATCATTGTTCTGATAGGCTTTCACACCGGCATTATGGGCATCTTTCGCGAACAGGTTGTTCCGTTCCTCTTCCGTCATATTGTCCAGCTTATCCTGAATCGCCTTATCCCGGGCTTCCTCAATCGTCAGCATCGTATATTCATGTTTAACATTGACGCCGGGGCGCAGTTTGACGGTGCCTTCAAGATACTGGTAGCCTTCTTTGTCCACTTTCAGTTTATACATGTCGGGATCGAGTCCGACAATCAACGCTTTACCACTCTCATTTGTCTCGATGGAATAATGCTTTTCCGCACTTTCAACACTGGTCAGAGTCACGGTAACACCAACCAGGGGATTTTTCTGGGAATCGTGGATCGTAACAAAGTAGCGCCCTTTCGTATCCGCGGCCTGAGCCACAACGGCGCATATCATGCCAACGATCACCATCATGAAAACCAGATTCGTTTTATTTTTCATCTTACCATCCAACTCCTTTTGCACAACGGACGGAATGTAACCGAGTCCATTGTGCAAGTCAAGTCAATCCGCATATCCACTGGTTTTTCCACCAGTCGGCCAGCATAAAATCGCAGCTTCCCTGCGGAAAAGCAAACGCGACGCTTACTTTTCTGAAACAGGATATTAACACAATCGGTGGTACCGGTAAAGAAAAGATGTTTCATTCCTTCCATTTGATCCCGATCCATCGCCCACCTCACCTTCCGCCCTTTTCCGGTCCCTTCTCTCCCATCTGTTCCTCCACGCTATCCATCGCCGTCGCCATCGCCCACTCTTCTTCCGAAACCACCTCCCCCTCGAAATCGTAGACATCACAATCAATCAATCGGACTCGCAACCATGTTCCATCAGCGTACGCTCCTGAAATCCGGACCTCTCCATCCACTTCCGGCGCTTGCCCGGCCATCCGACCCGACACCCTCGTCACGCTCCCACCTTCGCCTTCCAACCCATCGTCCGCGGCCCCGTCAATCACGACCTCCACAATCTCTCCCAGTCTCCGCCTGTTTCGTTCCGAGACAATATCCGCCTGGAGCATCATCAGTCGCTCCGCCCATTCCTCCGCTATCACCGGATCCACCCGTCCGGGCAAACGAGCGGCAACCGTGTCCGGTTCAGGAGACCACGGAAAGATACCCAGATGATCGATATGCCCCGCCTCGATGAATGCCGCCATCGCCTCGAATTCCGCCTCCGTTTCTCCTGGAAACCCCGTCATCAAGGTCGTTCGAATGGTTATCCCGGGAACCCGGCGCCGTATCGCAGCAATGAAATCCGCCGCCGATCCGGCCCGGTCTTCCGCCGCGTCCACCCAACCCGGCATGCTCCGGTTCATCGCTGTAACAATTCGTGGGTGCACATGTTGAAGCGGTATATCCAGATACCGGCAGATCGTATTTGAAGCCGACATCACATCCAGCAGAGGTAACTCGATATGGGACGGATACAAATACATCAGACGAAGCCATTTGAGACCGTCCAGCCGGGATATTGCTTCCACTAATTCAGTGAAACACCCCTTCCCCCCATCATCCGCTCCATACCGTGTCGTATCCTGCGCCAACAGCACGATTTCCCGTCGCCCCGTGGCAATGACCTCTTCACACTCCTGGATGACATCCTGCAGCGGCTTGCTTCGGAATGGCCCGCGCAACACCGGAATCCGGCAATACGCACATCGGTTGTCGCATCCATCGGCAATCTTGACGAACCCGAATGATCGTGGAGTGCTCAGCCAGCGAGGGGCATCCGGCCACCGGAAGTCGGTGGAAAAAAGAGGGGGAGGGGATGATTGGACCGACAGAAGGGCTTCAGGGATTCGATCCAACTGAAACGGCGAAAGAAACAGGTCGATGCCCGGAATACGATCGCTCAGGTATTTCCGGTCCCGGTCCGCCATACAGCCGGTGACAACGAGCCGCCGTAATGCCCCCTGGATCCGGAACGCCGCCATCTCCCGGAGCGCATCAACGGATTCTTCCCGGGCCGCCCTCAAGAAACCGCACGTATTGACAATAATGACTTCTGCCGTATCTGGTTCGCCGACGACAGGAAACCCCGCTTCATCAAGTGCGCCCAAAATGACTTCGGCATCGACTTGATTTTTGTGACACCCCAAGTTCACTAAAAAGACACGGGGCAACTCATGAAACACGGGATTCAACGGTGAACCCTCCTTCTATAGTGTAACCAAAGATCAAGATAAAAACACGTTCTTCTGCGCGGCTTGGACCCGGGATTCAAGTTGAAGGTGCAAACCAACGAAAAAAATGGTACATACCGGTGTATATCGACGGCACTGGTTTGGCCGTTGATCCGGGAGTCAACATGTTTCACCTGCCCGAATCCGTCAAGAATCTCAATCGAACCCGATTCTTCAGCGTCATGGCCGTCACGCTGGTCCGGATTCCGTTGGCACTGGCCTTTTCTACACTGTATCTGACCACGGACCGTATCGCGTATCGTGTCTGGTTCGGTTTGATCCTTCTGGTCCTGATCGAAGTCAGCGATGGACTCGACGGTTTTCTCGCGCGTAAATTCAAGGTCGTATCCGAAGTTGGAGCCATGTTCGATCCCTATACGGACAGTTTTTCACGGCTGGTCGTCTATTATACTTTTGCCGTTAGCGATATGGCACTCATGGCCGTTCCACTGGTCATGGCTCTGCGGGATGTCACTGTTGCCTACTGCCGGATCGTCCTGACCCGCCGACGCCAGTCGGTGGCCGCTCTGCGAAGCGGTAAAATCAAGGCGGTCGTTCAAGGAAGTTGCGCTTTCGTTCTCTGCCTAAGCCCCCTCTTCAGATCATTCATCGGCCCCATCATCTATCCCATCGTCTCCTGGCTCGTCATCATCGTTACAACCGCGTCCTGCCTAGAATACATGGCAGCCGCCTACCGGTCCGTCTCCCGATGACCCTTCCCACATGCCAATCCATCGATGTGTTTCCGGCGATTACGGCTCGCCAGTTGACCTATTTCTTCCACGATATCGATGATACACTCTCCACTGACGGACAGATTTCCAGCGCGGCATTTTCGGCCA
>JAFGMN010000259.1 GCA_016927515.1 candidate division CSSED10-310 bacterium
ACGTTTTCGCACCGGCGCGGCTCCGAATGCCACAGCACCGATCAAGCGGACGCCATAACCGTATTGGGTGAACAAGACAGCCATCCAGGGATGAGCACGGATCGTGTCATCCAGAGCATCGAGAGGCTGTCTGATGCGGTCACCGGCGATGCGGTGACGGTGCCGGCGAAGCCAGCGACCGAGACCAAAGAAAAACCAGTGACCGATCCATGCACTGACAGCCGAAACTACCCAAACGTCGAAACCGTCGAGAAAATTTTGGCTGACAAGCAATCCCGCCAGGATGACCGCCGAATAGCCCTGAAAAAAAGCGCCGAACGCCAATACCCAAAGCCCGTATTGTTCAAGAAATCCGTGTAAACCGCCCATGCTTCGCTCCCATGGGGGATTCTACAGAAGCAGCCGTGATTTCTCAAACCATACGGCCGAAAGCGCTTGATCTGCAACGCTGTGGATCAGGAACCGTGTGCTATGGATCAGGGACCGTAGCCGAACTCCGCGATGCCCAATCCATCCAGTCCTCCCAGGATGTCCGTCATATCATGGGTGAGCATGGCAGCAAAAAAGCGGATACCATCGAAAGCACCCGATCCCGTATCCGGCCAAACAAATTCGGGCATGATATTGATTAACGTGACACCCGGTTCCACATCGATACGCGCGAAATCCACATCACTGGTCCATCCGTCCCAGAACCAGAACATGCCGGCGACTTCCAAAAGTGCCATGACGGGAACGTCCGCCATGGTCTGCGTTGTGCCATTATAGAGATATCCCCAAGCGCTGAACCGGTCACCGGGCCGGATATAGGTTGCGGGCAGGATTAACCGGACACCGCTTCCGGTGTTGATCGGATCGGGGTGTTCGTAAATTCGCAGATGCTGATTGACGGCGATATCGTGCAATCGATAGGTCGTGCGGGTCCGATTGGGCCACGTGATTTTTACGGTATCCACGCGGGTTGCGGTATTCAAACCGACATTCAGCCGCAATGGAACCTGGGGGCCGAAATGGCCGTCACCGGCCCGGACAACCCGCGTGTACGTATCGGAACCGCAGGTAACCTGAATCTTGGCTCCGATAGCCGCGCCGTTGCTGAAGCCTTCACCCCCGACGCCCTTCAGTGTGACGGTCAGATGATTTTTCTGGTTCCCCGAATCATTCCGGAATACCCGGATCGGCCAGTCGCCGCCGGCACCGATGATGATATCGTCGTCACCATCCAGATCGTAATCGAATGCAGACGCATTATGTACGGGCATGTTGTCTGTGTTGACGACAGCCATGGCAGTGGACGGTGTTATCACCTGAAGGGTGTGATCGGGTTGATGCTGAAACAGGTAAAACCGATTGTTTTCATAGCCGTTTTCGGTAACCATGACATCCACAAGACCGTCGTTGTTCCAATCGGTCCATGTGGCGTAATGATCACCATGATGCATCGGCTTCGGGTCATCATCGAGCCGGCTCTGAATGCAATCGAAATTCCATGTGAAAACACCGGTTCCATCATTGATTCCCGGAGCTGAAAGCACTTTCTTGCAGCCATGGGTTAGGATCACGAACATATCGATATCGCCGTCGTTATCGAAATCCCGGGGCATGCATCCCCAGGAACAGGTATGACTGGCACAGTTCCCCGGACCAACATACTGGCCGTAATTGGATGATTCATGTATTTCAGTGAATGTGCCATCTCCGTTGTTGCGAAAATGCTTTGACTTGTCCCGGCAGTAATTTCCGACGAACAGGTCCGGAAATCCGTCATCATCGACATCGGCAACCGCTGCCCCATACGATGGTTGCAGCACGGCCGGATCATGAATACCCGCCTCCTGCGACATATCGGTAAACGAACCGTCACCGTTCCCCCGGAATAAATACTCCGGCGCAAACACATTAGCAGCATAGTCGAGAAACCAGTTTCCCACCCACAGATCAATGCAACCGTCACAGTCGTAATCGGTGAACACCGCCGATGATACATTGGTTCGACCCGTATTGAACAGCGTCATATCCGGAGACAGCGTGAACCGGCCGGAACCGTCGTTGAGAAACAGGTCGCTGTAATCGATCCAGTCGATGGGATCGGGAATATATTCCAACCGGTGGTAATACATTCCGGCGAAGTAGTCGAGGTCGCCATCGTTGTCGACATCGGCAAAAATGGCGAGATCCGAATGGCGGCCGTCCTGCGTGTTACGCCGGTTCGCCCGTATTCCGGACGCTTCAGTGAAATCGACGAACGTACGCGTACCGGGCGTGTCACCCTCGCAATTCAAATAAATATACATCCGGTTCATCACATCCCATGAGTCCCAGATCGTGTCATCATGCACAAAAAGATCCGGGTAATCATCGCCATTCAGGTCCGCCACCGAAATCCGCATCGACGGCGCATCGCTCAGTCCCAACGCATCGGTGACCTCAACGAAACTCTGACCTGAACAAACACCCATCACCAACCCGCTGGCACATGCCACCCATACACAGATAATCGTTTTCATTTGCTTGACTCCTCCCCATACGATTGTCAACCCAGCGAAACGATATCACAAACCCGCGGCCAGCGCAAGAAATGGGGTTTTATAGCGCCAGCGGGTCCGCGCATTGACCACCGATTAGCACGGCGAGGAAAATCGCCTGGGCGTCGCCGGCAGTAACCGATCCCGAACCGTCGCAATCCGCTGCACAGGCCTCTTCGCCTGTGGGCGTGATAGCGCCGATACCAATGGAAAACGCCAGCTGTGCGTCACCGGCACTCAGGATCCCGTCGAAATTGACGTCACCGTGATGCAGGCAGTGCGACGGGGTGGCCGTCGGTGTCGAGGTCGGCATAGGAGTGGGTGTGGAGGTGGGTGTGGACGTTGACGTCGCAGTCGACGTGGAAGTGGGAGTAAATGTGGGTGGAGAAGT
>JAFGMN010000260.1 GCA_016927515.1 candidate division CSSED10-310 bacterium
CCCGGTGATCGAAAATACGGACACGATGAGGAGACCGGGCAGAAAAAACGATGCCGATTCATTGCTGTGATAGATGACGACGGAACCAGCAAGCAAGAATCCGCTCAGACACAATGCCAGCGTCAGCCGGCGGTGGAACTTGATGCAGGTGAAAACCCCAGGGATGGCCAGAAGAAGGCCGGGAAGCGTCAGGGTACTCATCAACAGGCTGCCGAGATTGCGGCTGCGATGAAGAATACCGCTGATGGTAGACAACCCGGAACGCATGGAGCCACGGGTTTCTTCTGCTGCGGTGATTAACGTCATGAATCCATCGATGGTTGAAGCATCACCCCACACGATCGCCGGTGCAACCGATTCGCGGATGGGGAACGCAATCCATGCGCTCAGTCCGAAAAGCAATAGCGTGACCGCGATGCTCGCCGTGCGCAGACGGTGTTTTGTGTGCCGGAGTTGAGTTGCCAGCAGCCAGAGGATACCAGGTGAGAGAATCAGAAAGGTCAGATGATGAGTTGCTGCGACACCAATCAGGAATGCAGCACTGTAGATGGATGGGATTCGGGGGGAGTGCCGAGATAGGATCAAGATGATTCCCAGGAAGAGAAGGAGATGCAGAGAATAGACCTCGGCGGACGTGACGGCGGATAGAACAGGCAGTGAGATCGCAAAGGTGATGCTGTGAGGTAGAGCGAGGACAGGGGGAGTTTTGAGTGAATGCATGAAGAGCAGGATGAGACCGGAGGCTGCGGCCATGATGAGGATACCCATGATATTGGCGCGGAAAGCGATATCGCCGAGTGGAAGCACGTGTTGAGCCAGATGGATCAGATGGAGAAAGCCGCCGTAACCCGGTGGATGAGCGCTGCCGAGTTGCCATCCCCGGGTGGTTAGCAGGGCGGATTCGCCCCAGGAAATTCCGGGAGAGGTCATCCCGAGAAGGAGGCTGAACACCGATAGGGTGGTAATCTGGGCGAGGAAGACGGGAATTGTGTGTCGATTGCGTTGGGTCATATGGGATATCAAAGCGGAAAATGAGAGAAAAAAAAAGGGCAGGAGTCTTCCTGCCCGTCATACTCACGTGATATTCGAATTAGTCGATTGATCCCAGAACGTAGGTTCCGGGAGCGCCCAGGATGTCCGAACCGCGGATAACACCGGATTCATCGATGTAGAAGGTGCGGGTACCGGTTGAGCCGTAAACCACCGGCCAAGCGGTCGCGGACCATGCCCAGTAGCTGCCGTTACGGTCCGGGTTACCATTGACCATGGCGATTTCGTAACCGGATTTCAGACCGGAAGCCAACGCCGGATCAATGAACGAAACCTGGCCGGCACCGTTACCTGAACCCAAGCAGGTCAGCAGGTCGGTGTACGTGTGCGGACTGGAGTTGTTGTTGTAGTCGGTCTGAGCAGCAGCCAGGGTCTTCAGTGAACCGATGGCAGCAGCTTCGTTGGCGGACATACGGGATCGCAGCAAGCTGGGGATAGCGATTGCAGCGATAATTCCGATGATCGCGACGACGATCAACAACTCAATAAGCGTAAATCCTTTTTCACCCCGAACAAACATGTGAATTCCTCCTGTTGATAGGGTTTTGTTATTTTCCGGAAACCTTCGTTTCCATTTTCGGGCTTTTGTTTAGCAAGTAGCATGCCAATCAGAAACCCGGGGTTCATTCTTTGTCAAAGTGTCCACTGTATTCAATAAAAACATGGACTTATCCGTTCCATGGGCAAATTATAAACAAACGCACCCTTTTGTCAAACACCCTTTCGCGATCACCCGACCCTCGCTTTTTTGTCATTCTCTGCGCTAATCTTCCCTCGCATACAACAAAATATTCTTTGTTACCAATTGCTTATCCACATCGTCAAAATTGGGCGCTCCCCGTGACACAAATTGTCACCGGCGCACCTCCAACCCAGCATCCACCGCGTCATATTCGCAATTACCGGCGAGAAGAGGATCTGCCGCCTGCGCATTCTTAAACGCCCGGTGTGCCATGCCTTTTTCTCCCCTGGACGATAAAGTGATACACTGGAGATCATAAAATGTCGCCAAAACAACTGCCCCCCGGGTTTGTTGAAAACCGCAATTTTCCGCGATCCGGTTTCTCCGGGCAATTTCCTCTTCCGGTATCATGATCGGTAGTTCATCCATCGCACGCACGTCAACCGACCCGCGTATTTCATCGTTCCCCCGCCTGTCGCCGGGTTCCTTCATTGATTCGGACGGACCATCCACGCGAAACATTGGACCCCATGCCGTCAGAGAACTCTGATATAAAAGTCGATCATCTTCGCTGGGTATCCAATACACCGTCCCCTTTTTTGCCTGTTCCCTCGCCATCCAGGCTACGGCGTTAAACAACAACTGCCGCGCCCGTTCATACGGAATCCTTCCGCTGTGTCGGCTGCTTCGAGCCGCTAGATACTCCACATCCTCACCGAATCCACTGCGATACACCGGTTCCGTCAACCCGGGATGCCGCTGCGAGAGGTTTTCCAGTCCCCCCGGCCAATACACGATCTCCCCGCGATTCACCGACACAACATCTGTCCTGAATCGCTCCACCGACTGAAGATAATTAAAAACAAACGGTAAATTGTGATACATCCCATGGAAAAAAACCGCGTCCGGGTCACAGCAATCCAACAAGCTTCGACCCACACGACCCGCCGATTCGTCATGGCTCAGTCCTCCACCCGATACGTCCTGGATGAACCAGGCCACCGGGAGCAGCATCATCAGTGCGACCCCGGCTCCTGCCATCCACCGCAGAACCGTTCGCCGTTGAACACACACACCGAATTCATACACCAAGAATCCGGTGCTCACCATCATCACGACAGTGGACAGCATCAAATACGCAGGACCCGTGTCGGGATTGGCATTGAAGTTGCGGTTCATCAGCGTCACACCGATATTGACCGCCCATGCCCCACCGAGCAGCAATGCGGGTCCCGAACGCCGACGGAGCATCAGCAAACCACCGGCAACAGCCCCCAGACACACCCCCAACCCCAACTCCTTCATGATAATCCGAAGATATACAGCACTATTTTTTACCCACTCTCCTGCCATGTTTCCGAAAAACCGGTTGTATGTCCCCCGGCGGGTCACGGCATTGATAAAATTCATTCGGGTTTCTGGATTACCCGTGTCCAGGAATGGATTGACCGATGACCGAACCGGCAGATACACGTAAATCGACAGGATGAGAATCAACAGCAACGTCAGAAACGACAGTTCACGCCCACTGAATCGGCGAAGTATGAACAGGAACAGGACAGCCACAGGCAACACGACGTGGGCGGTCAGCAGTGAATGCGTGGCGAGGCCAAGGCCGATGCAGATCACGAGGAGAGCGGCACGGACAAACAGGCGATGCCGATTGTGCCGGTGCCGCATGATGGACAGACTCAGAGACAGTATCATCAGGATGAAAGCGAGATTCAGCGAATAGATTTCAGCTTTCAGATTCTGGAACCACATCAGGGGATTTACCGCAGCCATGATCCCGGTTGTCGCGGCCACGGCGATTGCTATCGGAGCCGTTGACCCCATGACTTGCAACGCGATCAGATACACGAGCGCGGCAATGAGGGCTCCCGCCACCGCCGTCGCCAGATTGGCTCGAAATGCCAGGTCTCCGAACGGCAGATGAACCATCGGCCGGCTGAGGAGCAAGTATGCGGGGAAACTCGGTGAATGCGGAATGCCCCATGTGGGTAGAGCCGTCTGGATTTCACCGCTGTCCAGCCAATAGACCGTCGGGCAGAGCCCGGGTAGAAAACCGGCGAATGCAAGCAAGAAAACGACCAGGGCAACCAGTTGATACCGGCGGAAGGTCACGGTATCAGCCATCAGTCAACCCGTTCAGCGAGGCTGAGCGGGGGAGCGGATCCCCGGGCTTCAGTTCGCATTCAACGGTATAGATCCGGGATTGCGGCTGTGAATGGTACAGCTTGACCATAATTTCTCCCAGCAGACCCAGCGTCAGGAACTGGGTTCCGATCAACATCAACAGGATCGACAGCAGGAAAAGAGGTGCACGGTACGCCATGATCGATATACCCGCGGAAAATTTCAGGATCGACAGATACAATGCGATGGCAAATCCCAGCGTTCCAAGACCAAAACCGACCGATCCGAAAATTTGAAGAGGCCGTGTGAGCCATCGTGTCAGGAAATGAATCCGTATCAAGTCGAAGAAAACCGTGAACGTGCGTGTCAGATTGTAATTCGATTTCCCCCCCACACGGGGAAGACTCTGAATAGGAATTTCCTTGATTTTCGGCGTCATCCCCTCCACCAGTGCCGGGATGAACCGATGAAACTGGCCATATAAGACGACCGAGCGGATCACCTCCGACCGGTAGGCTTTAAACGTAGTACCAAAATCATGGAGCCGTATTCCGGACATCCGGGACATGCAGCGATTGGCAATGCGCGACGGCAGTTTGCGGGTGAAAAACGGATCCACCCGGTTCTCACGCCAGCCGCTGACAATATCATAACCGTCATCGATCGCCTGAAGAAACTGGGGAATCTCCCGTGGATCATGCTGAAGATCCCCGTCCATGCTGATAATAATAGCTCCCCGACTGTGATCGAAGCCCGCCGCAAGCCCCGCCGTTTGTCCGCGATTGCTCCACAATTTAATGATCCGGACGACACCGCCGGGATCGGAAAGATGAAGCAGTGCATCCAGTGTGCGATCCCTGCTGCCGTCATCGACATAGACCAGTTCATAGGACCGCCCCGTGGCATCCAGCGTCTCAACCAGCCGCCGATGCAGCTCAGGAACGCTGGCCTCCTCGTTAAACAACGGAATGACAATTGAAACGTCCGGTCCTATATCCGTCATGGCTCGATCCTCTCCTGCAACGCTTCGATGTTCTGCCGCGCTCCAGGGTGCATCGGATCGCGCACCAATACTTCCCGAAACGCCTCAGAAGCGTCACCATACCGGCCGACACCGGCCAGAGCAACGCCCAGATTGTTCAGAGCTTTCACTCCCTTCGGATCGAACATCACCGCCATGCGCAACAACTCAACCGCCATTCCCGGATCTCCCCTGTTCAGTGAGAACGTCCCCCGATTATAAAAAACCGTGGTCATCTGTTCAACACAGTTGCGGTCCTGAACCATCAAACACCCGGCCGGTCCACGCAGAGCCGACAAAAAGACCTCCCACCTCGGCGATTCTTTTCTCATCACCCTGTCCGGAGGCTCCACTTCAACGAACCAGGCATCCATCCGTGCCGGCAGATTGTCGATAACCGGCATGTCATCGGCCAATTCCCAGTAAAGTCGTTCCGTCCGGTTCAAGCGAAGCCAACTCCGCAGGTATTCGCGGACCGGCATACCCCCGGCCGGTACCGGCGGAACCGACCACGGAGCCATGATGGAACCCATTGCGGAACTTCCAGCATCCCGAATGAGAAAATTACGAGATACAGTTCGCACATCGTCCCGATACCGTTCAACAGCCTGTAGGTAATCGAGAATAAACCGGAAATCGCTGCGGGTCAGAACCATGGCATTGGGTTCCGGATCGTCGAGTGCGCAGCGTCCGGCCGTGGCAGCATCCGTTCGGCCTGCCAGGCTGCGAGGTCCCCCCGTAGTTCCGGTCGTGAGGGGCAGAATGGCAGCCACAACCGTGGCGGTCACGAGCATGCGGACCCGGACCGGTGAGAGCTGCGGGAGCGATCGGGCGATAGTCAACGGCACCCAGAGCCCTAATCCGGCGATGGCCGGAAGCAGATATCCCTGGAAATCCCAGTTCCGGATATCGAAATTCGCACACATCGCGGCTCCGGCAGCGGTTGTTGCACTGATCACAAGCAATGGCAGCGAACCGGAACACGCACCATTTCCTTTCCGCTCTCGTGGTATCAGCAGAAGCAAACCAATTATCGGCATTCCCCATCCCGCGTCCCGGGCACCCTGCCCGGCAAGAACAGTGAACCGCTCCCATGCTGTCCCCGTGGAGTCCGCTTCCACACCGTCAAAAAAACCCGCC
>JAFGMN010000261.1 GCA_016927515.1 candidate division CSSED10-310 bacterium
CGATCCCCTCCGGCTTCAATTCCACCACAAAACTGGCATGAGTAAAATACTCTCCAGCGCCGCCGTGCCGACAGATGCTCATGGCATTTTTACCCGGATAATGGCTCCGAACCAGTGAAAAAACGTCATCCAGCGTGTTCTGACTGCCCTTAATAGACAGATGCTTCAAGGCATCGGTATACCGAATAGCCGAAGATGTATGCAGCGTATTTTCTTCGGGTGCGGGTCGGAGATGGTCGAGGAGCACGAAAAAGTTTGACCGTACCAGGTAGGGTTTTCGGCCCTGGAACTCGATACCCCAGCGATCCGGTGTATACTCGAGTGCCACCGCATCCTTCCGGTCACCGAGAATAATGATGTCGCCATTGCCTCCGGTATGCCGGCGTTGATACTCTTGAATGATGCACCCCATGGCTTCCCATATATTTCCGCAATGGCCAAGAATATGTTCGTAAATCAACAGAGAATCGTTCAGGCTACCGTATCCATTGCCTTCATAGTTTGGCATGCAGTTACCGTCAGCTCCGAGCACAACGACTCCGGCTTCATTCACGCCTGCCAGAACTCCCGGAGTTGCTGGATCCGTATTGCTTGGGATTTTCAGATAGCGATACGTCGCCCCTTTTTCGATAAAAGCTTCAGGATATTTGCAGACAAAGGTCTGATCAACATTTTTGAAAAACAGCCGGTTATTGGATGATGCGTTTTTGATCGCTGCGATTGTACACATGATACCCCTCCTCGTGTGTGTTCAGACAAACCGGTCCACACGCTAAGTGAAACGATGTAAATGGTCAAGCCGCATCCCGCGAATAATCGATGACGTCTACCCATGGAATAAAATGTCGAGCTGGTTCATGGGATGGCTCAATGGATCGTTCTGTTGAACTTCGGATTCCGCTTGATTACACTGGGCAGTCGGTTTGTTTCCGGCAACTGAAAGGAGACTGTGTGCCTGTCATTCTTGGAATCAATATGAGTCATGCGTCCACGGCATGTCTTTTTCGGGACGGCCGATTGATTGCGGCTGTTGCCGAGGAACGGTTAAACCGGGTGAAATTCAGTGCGGATTTTCCGCGATTGGCCATAATGAAGGTGATGGAAATCGCGGGAGTGAGCCCGGCGGAGATTGATGAAGTGGCGATTGGAACGCGATGCGAGATGTTCGATTCGAATAAGGCCCAGGCCGGGGAGTACCGGAAAACGACCCGGATGGTATCGATGGCCTCCCGGATTCTCCCGGTGAAACTCGTGGAATCGAATGCGTTGAAACAGATGTATATTCATACGCTCGGTGCTGTCAGACGGCGCCAGTTCATGGCACGGTATCAGGTGTTCTTCGACGGTCTGGGGATTCCCCGGTCCCGACTGGTTTATTACGATCATCATCATTGCCACGCCGCTGTCGCGTATTACCTTTCGCCATTCAGGGATAAAACCCTGGTTTTCACTTGCGACGGGAACGGTGACGGCGATTGCGGTTCGGTTTGGATCGGGAACGGCGACTCGCTGAGCTGCACCCTGCGTATTCCGTCGGTCCACTCTCTGGGCGGACTCGTGGCACGCACGACCCGCTTCATGGGTATGTCTCCCTGGCAGGATGAATACAAGGTCATGGGTCTGGCTCCGTGGGGTGAAATGAAGAAGGGCCGAGCTCAGAAAGCGGTGGAGGGATTCCGGTCCATGTGGACCCTGGACGGCCTTCAGTACCGCAACCGGATCGGCTATGCCGGTGACGCCCTCATCGACTATCTCCGGCGATATATGCACAGTCACCGGTTCGATCATCTGGCCTATGGCATCCAAAAGCTCGTTGAAGACATTTTAACCGGCTGGGTTCAGAACAATATGCAGCACCACCGAATCTACCGTGCAGCATTTGCCGGCGGGGTTTTCCTGAATGTAAAAGCGAACAAGCGGATTACGGAACTGCCGGAATTCGATGCGGGATTTTGGTTTCCCGCAGCAGGTGATGATTCCGTGGCCATCGGTGCTGCAATTCTTGCAACACTAACCCACCAAAAAATGCAAAACATGCAGCCCTCTATTGAGCCGATACGGGATAATTATTGGGGAGAATCGATTGATGAAGCCATCGAGCGATTTATGTCAACGGCTAATTTCGATGGGTTCACGGTAGCGAAGCCTGAATGCATCAATCACCGTATCGCGGAGTTACTTGCGGCGGACGAAATCGTTGCACGTTGTTCCGGACGCATGGAATACGGTCCTCGAGCGCTTGGAAATCGCTCGATTCTGTCTCATGCCGGCACCCTCGAGAATGTACAGATTCTAAATGCCATGATCAAAAACCGTGATTTCTGGATGCCGTTTGCTGGAACCGTCCTCGACACTGCGATGGATCGCTATCTCGTGAATCCGCGGCGAATTCCGAGTCCCTATATGATCCTGAGCTTCGACACGGTTCCCGCCCAATGGCGCGAGATTCAAGCCGCTACACATCAAGCCGATCACACAATCAGGCCTCAGATTCTGACTCGGGCATTTAATCCCGATTATTACGACATCATTCAGCGATTCGAATCGCTGACGGGAAAAGGAGCGATTCTGAACACCTCCTTGAATCTCCATGGCGAACCGATGGTCAACCTGCCCGAAGAAGCCATGCATGTACTAACCCGCTCCGATTTAAAACACCTCGCTCTCGGCAACTATCTCATCAGCAAAACCACGTAATGCAATTTTTTCGTTTTTCGACCGGTTTCTGCACATGGTCCTGTTCGGATGCGTTCAGCACTCTGCCACCGGTCAACAAATTCAATATGTTAGAGATTCGCTTGATCTTGGCATATGTTTTGCTTACAATAGGGTCAAGAATTGCGGTTTGGCTGTGTGATTCTTACCTACCGAGTGCTATCATACCTCGAATTTGTCCTGCCATGCCGAGCGAGTGCCAAACTCTCAGTCTCGGTTCACCTGCCAAGGAAACCCGCCTTATCGGAACTCAGAAATGAGAACCGGTGGCGGGCCCACCTATGTACAGGGGTATTCACCATTTCGTTGGAACATTCGGCCATCGAGTCGATCGGTTCTGATAGATATCCCGAAACAGAACCGTCCATGTCACGAAACCCGGATCAGGAAACGAAATCTCTCGTTCCATCCGGTAATACCGAATTCCGCCGTTCTCCGCCACGAATTCGAAAACCGTATCGATTGTCTCTCCGTCAATCGTCAGGACCGCATCCTGGATATACACGGCATCCCATGGATCCTGGACAAGCGCTGAAACCGTGATCTTCGCCGCTCCCGCATCAATCCTTGTCGACTCCAATCCCGCTACCCATATCCGAGGGACATCCGGATCCCAGTAAATCCAGATATCTGTCGCTGCTTCACTCAATCGCCCACTCCAGTCCACTGCCCGCGCCCGAACCGGTACAGGACCTGTTTCGAATCCCGATATAACACAGCTCCACTCTTCCTGGCCGAACGCCCGTTTCCAGGTCGCTCCTTGATCGGTGCTCACCTCCACAAACCGGATACCTGAGCCGGTATCGTTTCCGGTACCCCGGACAACCGCCGTTTTAGCCATGATTCGGTCTAAATGTGCAGGAGACGCTATCGTTATCTGGGGTGAAGCCGGATCCGCAGAAAACGGGCGGCGGCGAAACACTGCCAGATCAAATTCATCGGCAACAAAGACGTGGCTGTCACTCAGGGTGACGCCTAGAGCATCGCCGGGAGTATCCGCCCGGGCCACAAGAACCGGTGATTCTAATGATCCGATATCCCAGATTTGAATACCGCTTTCTCCCACAGCAAGTGCAAGCAGATTTCCGTCAATCAGGAAATCATTTGCGGAAAACCCATCGAAAGACAGGGCTGCCACTTGAACGGGCTGGAGCGGATTCGATACATCCAGCACATCGATACCCCGACTCGGATCCAGAAAAAACAAATGCCCTTGCCGTTCTTGAACCGCAACATAGCTTTTCGCATTGTCTCCCGGCCACGTGGCAATCCATTTCGGGTCGGCCGGATCTGAAACATCTACGACTTTCATCCCTTTCCATCCGTTGGCAATAAAAGCATGAAGACCCATCACCCGTACATCGTAGGGATTGCCTTCCCTTGCTAGCCAAACCGTTCCCAGCCGAGTAATCGCCGCCGGATTCGAAATATCGAGAATATACAATCCATACAGGTCACACAGATACATGCGGTCACCGATCACATGAACATTTTGCGGACTACCGCTCGTTTCGTACGAACCCAGCGATACCGGTTCATATCGGTTCGATATATCCACAATCTCCACAGCCGACTGACTGACCAGATACATACGGGAGTCCCGGATTATGCACTCCCTCAATGCCCCTAACCCCGAGTAATTCACCCTTTCCTGCAACTTCCCGTCCGCATCGATCTCGTATATGACGAGTCCCCGGTTCCAGTCACAGAGGAAAACCCAGCCATTATCCCAAACAACATCATTGCGCGTTCCCCAGGTTCCCGGATTGATGTGTTGCATCTGCACCGGATTCGCCGGATCGCTGATATCCGTCACCAGAAACCCGTTATCGTCAAGCACCGTATACAAGAACCCTTCGTGGGCCAATAACTTCCGGGGATGACCCGGTGGATAAAAATACGCGATCCGCTCCGGATCCGTCGGATCCCGAATATCGTAAACCTCGATGTACCCGTTGTGCCCAACCCACGCATAATCTCCCATCAACGAAACCGTTTCCGCAGTACCACTCCCAGTTGGTCCAATGTCGGACATGTCCACCGGATTAAATGGATCACGGAGGTCCATAATCCGCAAACCTTCGATGTATCCCAGGTATAGCCGATCGTCCCGCGCTGCGGCACCGCTGGCAAACATCGCATCGACCTGTGACCGTGTCACGGGAAACTCCGGTCGGCGGATATCCACGATACTCATGGAGAAAAAATCCATAACATAAATAGCGGTCTCCGTTACAACCATATCCCATGCATATGCACCGGTCTTCGCTTGTCCCACCAGGAACGGCCGATCAGGATCCGCGACATCGAACACCTGGATTCCCGACGTGTACGCCGCAACAAAAACCAACCCGTCGCGATAGATCAATCGCTCCTGATACCCTGTTGCCGAATCCGTTCGGATCTGGCTCCGTAAAACCGGGTTCTGCATGTCACTGATATCCCAAATACTGAAACCATACACATCTCCCACATAAATCCACGGTAGATTCACCGCTATGCCGTTGGCAAGACCATCGGTAATGAACCCCCCAATCCTCACCGGATTGGCTGGATCCGCAAGCGAGTAAATTTCTATACCCAGTTTAGCGGCAAGAAAGAGCGTATCTGAAGCAATCGCCAGATCGTAATACTGACCTTTGGTCCGGAGAACATCCGTCGGCTCGAGATGGAATGTCGATGCCAGAGCATGCGCGCCGACCAGGAATCCAAGGCAAAATGTCACCACACACTTCATGAGATTATCCTTCCTGCGCCTGGTGGAAACGGCTATGCAGTCCGGATTGACCGGATATCACCGCATCGCCCCGCTATATTCGTACTTGTATATTTGTACTGCCGGTTCTGATTCGGATCCGGCATCGCCAGTAACCGGTTTACGCATCAATGGTAAATACAACTCCGCATCCTCACCCAAATAACCGAAACCCGGAAATGTATTGATTCGGTGATAGTGTTTTTCAATAGAGGCCATAATCCGCGGGCGTGCACCGATTTCTCCAGGGTTGTAAAAAGTCGGGAAATTGCCAATGAACGAATACCGTGTGATTAAAATCGCCCGGAGACGGCTGGTGCAAATGGCGTCTTCCAGCATTTCCACATTCAAGACATGAAATTGTCCGCATCGATTCCGATCCCATTCGGTATCATATGTCAACACGTTCATCTCGTCACCCGGCAACACATTGCGATCCGCCTCGACTGCGATGGAGTTGTTGAATGTCAGAATCTCATCTCCAGCTCCCGTCACCGCACCGATTTCCATGGCAACCGCTTTGAGATATGTTACGGGATTGGGTTTCCAGATCAGTTTCGATTGACCGGCACCCACGAAGACGAGTATCAAGACCATCCCACCCACACTAGCCGGAACCGGAAACGCAGCGCGAGGCAACCGGTCGGCCAGTCGATCAATTTCCGGCCCAAGCACAGCGGCAATTGCTGGAATCGTCATTGCCAGATACCGATGGATATAGGGTTCCTGCGAGGTGAAATGAAACGTGATAATGGAGGCCAGAACCCAGAATGCATCACCGGTTCCGATGGATGGAGAGGTCTTCCGGAGATCATCTAGCGGTCTGTGTCGATCGGCGAATCGATCCTGAACGTGGGTGATCAGAACTGTTCCCATCGCAGCGATGATCAGGCCGTACAAGCGGCACAACCGGCTGATCACGTCAGCTTTGTGCAGAATCTGCCGGATCAATGAATAACTTTCCTTGTCCAGATGATAGCCAACAACGCTGTACCAAAAAGTATCTGAACTGAACCAGACAAACGGTCCGATCATGGCCGCCAGAACCGCGAGTCCTGTTCCTGCCGTGAATGCCGCAATCCGCCAACGGGTATGCCGGGGGGACCTGCAGAATGCCAACAGAACGATCACGGGAACTGCGGGGAGCAGGGTCAATCGCGTAGCAACCGCCAGTGCAGCAACAGCGACCGCCAATGGATAGCGGACCCCAGGTCGAAACGAGCGCGTCAGGCAGAAAATGACTCCTGTTAACAACAAGCCCGACATTGCATACAATTTGATGATCCCCATGTAATACAGGGTATATGGCTGGCACAGAATGAGACCGGCTGTGATGACGGCAGCCGCATCGCCTCGTTGGGTGCGCGCGATCCGTACCGCCATCAGAAACGTAAGAAGACTGAAAAACGCTGAATATCCGCGAGCCATCAGCAGGGATGAACCGAACACGCGGAAAAGCATACCGTAAACCAGAGGATACAGGGGTGTCTGCACATACAGGTAATCCCGGTAAGGAAGACGTCCTTCCGCCGTCAGGCGTGCAATCAGATGATAGTATCCTTCATCGACATGGTGTGCGCCGAAAACAACCACCGCCAGTGCCAATACGCAGAAAAATCCTCCTAAAACCAACATCGGCCAGCGCAGCCGACCCTCGCCGATCATACTCCGTCCTCACTAGCCACCGGCAGATACATCCGTAAGGTCATCTCACCGTTTCCCAGACTCCGCAACCGCGCGGCTTCACGATATTTCGCCCGGACCGCATCGAACAGGGATTCCTGGATCGCTTCATCAACAGCATAAAAACCCGGAAACCCCACTGCAAAACTGTCCGGTTCCAGAAGTATCGCTCCAAATTCCCGTTGCCGGATCATCCCGGTGATCATCGTATTATTAAGCCCGCCATACCGC
>JAFGMN010000262.1 GCA_016927515.1 candidate division CSSED10-310 bacterium
CGGAAGTCGTGATACGGATCTATGACATCGATGAGCAGACCGTGAGTATCAATGTCGATTCGGTGTCGTTGATGGAACCGTGCGATCCTGTTGAGACGCCGACGCCGACGCCGACACAGACGATCACGCCGACACCGACAACGGCACCGTGCGACATCAATATCATTCCGAACGCCGGCTTCGAAATGTGGACGGGGATGATACTCGACATCTGGACTCCGGAAAGTGGAATTCAGGCGGTGCAGAACACGGTGAATGTCGTTGAAGGGCTGACATCGGTTGATCTCAGCCGCACACTGCTCGGAACGGATTTAACCAGTGCTTACGTGCCGGTGATCGGCGGCGAGGTGTATGATGCGGGCATCCAGGTCATCGATAACCATCCGGACATCAATGCCCGTTTTTATGTGTTGTTCTATAATTCGGCGTTTACCTACATGAACAGTTCACAATGGCAGGATACGGCGGGTCAGAGTCCCGACTGGCAGGTTCTCGGCACGGGTTCGATCCTGATTCCGGCCAGTGCGGCCTGGGCGCGGATCCGCGTGCGCTTCTTCGATGACGACGGCACCTGGCCCGGCTCGGCCACCGGAACGATCACCATTGACGACAGCTGGCTGATTCGGCCATGCAACGAACCGACGCCGACGCCGACGGTGACACCCACCGCAGCCGCCACCGTATCGATTTACGATATCCAGTACAGCACCACCGGAAGTTCACCGCTGAATGGCACCATGGTGCGGACACAGGGCATCGTTACGGCTGCCGAAACCGGCAATGACAATGTGTTTATCCAGGAAAACTACGCAGCGCCATGGAGCGGGCTACATATCCACATGCCGACCGGAATCGGTTCCATCCAGCGGGGTGATTTGATCATTGTTCAGGGTGTCGTGGCGGAAATCAGCGGGATGACCAGCATCGACAATCCCGATTCGGTGACCATCATCAGTTCCGGAAACACGCTGCCACCACCGGCAATACTGGCTCCGGAGACGCTGGCAAGCGCGATAACCGCAGAGGCGTATGAGGGTGTTCTGGCGCAATTGCAGACGGTGATGGTGATCGATGTGAACTCCGGACCCGGCGAATGGGATGTGACCAACGGCACGGGGATTGCCACAGTCGATGACATGTATACCTATTTGTATGCGCCGACGCTCTACGAAATGATCGATTGGGTCCAGGGGCCGGTCAGCAGCGAAGCAGGGGCGTATAAACTGCAACCGCGTGACGACAACGATATTTCGGCGACGTTTGTACCGCTCCCCGCCGTCGGTGGCTGGGGGATTGGCGCGTTAGCTGCCGGTATGGGCCTGGTTTTGGTCCGTCGCCGTCGGCAGCGCTGAAAGGATCGACGCCGACCGGACAGAGGGGGTATGTGATGACGATGAAGGAATCGAAGGAACGGTGGCATGGAGTGCGTGGCCTAATTCTACTGGCGGGGGTTCTCGTTTCTGCCGGGTTGCCTGCGGCGTGGGCCGCGACATGGGTTGTACCCGGCGATTTTCCCGATCTGCGTACTGCGTACGATGCTGCCAACGGGCACGATACGATCCTCGTGCGGCCGGGGCATTATTCCGGTGACAATTGGACGGAAATTTTCTTTTTTGACAAACCGGTGAACGTGATTGGGGAAGCCGGCCCCGCAGCCACTGTCATCGATGGCCGCGGCATCGATCGGGCGATTCATTTCCGGGATTTGCATGACGATTCGATGCTCTTCGAAGGTTTCACCATCACCAACTGTGTCGGAGAATTCATCGGCGCGGTGACGTTTCACGAGAACTCGTCCGGAACACTGCGCAACTGCATCATTGAAAACTGCCACACAACGGCGACGACACCACCGGTGGTTGGTGAGGGCGGAGGATTGCGGATCTGGGGATCCAGCCCCGTTATCGAGGATGTTATCATCCGGAATTGTCACGCGCTTCAGGGGGGGGGATGCAATATCCTGGTCAACTCCAACCCCGTATTCCGGCGAGTTCGCATCGAGAATTGTTCCGGCGGTGGCGTGATGGCGTCGGAAAACTGCAATCCGTATTTCGAGGACTGCGTATTCACTGGCAACACGGCATCGGAATACAGTTATACGGCGGGCGTCGGGATTTACATCGGCGGGAGCGGGCATTTTGTGCGCTGTCTGATCGCGGGTAATACGAACACACTGGACAACAGCGGCGGAGTCCATATCGGCAACTCGACCACGGTTTTCGACCATTGCATGATAATCAACAACAGTGCCGTCGACCTTGCCGGCGGTGTCATGTGTCATCAGGGAGCAACACCGGTGTTCAACTATTGCACTCTTGCGGGCAACAGTGCCGGCAGCAACGGCGATGGCATCGGGACCTTCGGCAATTCCCGGCCGGTATTCAACGATTGCATCATCTGGCAACCCGGAAATGAATTGTACAGCGAATCCGGTGGTACGGCGGATTTCATGAATTGCAATATCAGTACTGATATCGGGGGATCGAACTGGAGCATTCCGCCGATGTTCATCGACGAGACGTATCATATTGACATGATCTCACCGTGCCGGGACCGGGGGCGGGATACGGGGGAGCGGATCGATATCGACGGTGATTGGGTGGAAAACGCCGCTGAAATATGGGATGTGGGTGCGGACGAGATTTTCCAGCCGGTGACCGGTTCGATCACCGCGACGATCGATATGCCTCAAAGCCAGTTCCGGCCCGGGGACGGCTGCTATCTCAAAATAGGGCTCTCCAATCGCGGTTCCGGTATCCTTCATGCCAATCTGATCCTTGTGTTGGATGTGTACGGCGACTATTTCATGTGGCCGTCGTGGGGTGACCATTTCGATCGGGGGGTGATCCCGGTGCCGAGCGGCGGATCGGAAACCGGGATCTTTCCGTTCTTCATCTGGCCGACCGGCGCAGGAACCGCATCCGGGCTGGCTTTTTATGCGGGGTTGATGAACATGGAGCTGACCGAAGTGATATCGAATGTCCATTCATTCTCCTTCGGGTGGACGGAATAGGGAGGATAGTGGGATGATGAAACCGGATCAGTCGGTGAAGACAGCGTTGACCGACCGGTTTGCGGGACGGGTTATCGCGGGTTTCATCGCGCTGATTTCGATCAGTGTTGCAGGGCTCACAGGATGTGGCGCAGCACGCTCCGGACCCCCGTCGGGTGGCCCGTATCTGGCCGGTGGATTCGTACCTGACCCCGTTCCTTACCGTGTCTATTTGCCGCCGGACTGGGACGGCCGGACACCGTTGCCATTGATCGTTTTTTTACATGACCGTGGCGGCCGGTGCACGGATCTGCAGACATCCGGTGTGATCTCAATGATGTCGGCGATGATGAAGACGGGTGAGATGCCGCCGTTCATTCTGGCGGCACCGGAAAGCGATCAGGGCTACTGGGTGAACTACCATGACGGGACGTGTCGGTATGCCGATTTTCTGTGCGGTGAGTTCATTCCGGCCATGCGCACGAAGTATCCTGTCATTGCGGGGCCTGCGGGTGAACATCTTCTCGGCGTCGGAACCGGAGCCATGGGCGCGGTGGCATTGGGGGCGGCGTACCCCGGCCGGTTCGGAACGGTCGGTGCCGTTGAAGGTCAGTATTTCGACACACTGGGCGCATCGGTCTATATCGGTCGCCACGCTTTTTCCGGCCTGCGTCAGATCATGGGGCCGCCGGACAATCCGGATGCCATGAAAGTGCACAGCATCTACGACCGGATCACATCCCGGGCCGGTGTCCGCGGCACACGATTCATTCTTGGTTCCGGAGCCTACGCGGACTGGGAAACAACCGAAAGCAACGAAGTCTTCCGGCAGCATTTGGCTCAACTGGGGATTTCGAACGATTTCGTGACGTATCATGGTGTATCGGACCGGAACGGTCGGCTGGCCGTCGTGCCGATTTTTGTCGGGTTGCAACTGGGCGATAAACGCAACCAGGGTGACTTTCTGGGCATGCCGTATGAAGTGATCATGTTCCGCTGACAGCGGGACCGGCGGCTGAAATCGGTATGGCGATCGCGAGTGGAGGGAAAAGGGTGTGCTGGGGGAGGTGTTTGCATGCATGAATTAAATAAAATCCGTGATCACACGGTCAGTGTACTGGATTCGATTTCGCGCCCGGCGGCGCCGTACTACGAACGGTATGTCAAAGCAGCGGTTTTTTCGGCGTTGGATGGGCTTCGGCAGCATCCGCATGTTCAGATTGGCACGGACCGGTACGGCAACATTATTGCCCGGTATCGGCATCCCGGCGCCCGGTTCGATGCATCACTGGCTACGGCGGCACACATGGACCATCCCGGTTTCCATATTGTGTCGGTATCCGGCGATGATATAACGGCATCCATTCAGGGTGGACTTCCCCGTGACGATCGCCTGATCGGTTCATCGATGCACATTTTCCGGGGTGACCGGGAGATCCGGGGAACAATCCGGGGCTTTGCCGACGCGTCGCATGATACGATCACGGTGACGCCGGAATCGGATCCGGGTCCGGTTCTCGGTAATGATTACTTGCAGGAACGGGACCATGCATGGGGAGTCCCTGCCGTGGAACGGTTCCGGGTGGACGGAGATTTGATCCATGGGCGCGCCATGGATGATCTGGCGGGGTGTGCGCAGCAGATCGTTGCTCTTCAGCGTCTGGTTGCCGAGGCCGTTCCGGTGGAGTTCACAGCGCTGTTCAACCG
>JAFGMN010000263.1 GCA_016927515.1 candidate division CSSED10-310 bacterium
ACGCCTCCCGAATGAACTCCCCCGCAGATCCGGTTCGATGGAAGCTGGACTCCTGTTCGGCGCGGCTCCGATACCGGTTCTTCTGAACGCTCTGACATTGTGCAACGACGCCCGCCGCGATGCGGAAGGCAACCTGATCGGCGATCCGACCGAAACCGCACTGCTCAGCCTGGCCATTGAGAAGGGGGTTGACCAGGAGACGATCGTGCGGGAGCATCCGCGGCTGGCGGAAATCCCATTCGATTCGGAACGCAAACGAATGACGACGGTCCATGCGTGGCCATCGGGAGGCGTCGTATCGATTACAAAGGGGGCGGTTGAGGAAATTATCGGTCAATGCGTTGCGGTGTACCGGAGCGATGGCCGGACGGAATGTGAGGGTGATGAGGTGATGGCGATCAGTGATGCCATTGCCGGTGAAGGCCTGCGAACGCTGGGAGTGGCGATGCGGATCTGGGACGCGGTACCTGAAACGATGACGCCGGATCGAGTGGAATCGGATCTCATCTTTATCGGCATGGTTGGGATGATGGATCCGCCCCGGGCCGAAGTCATTGATGCTGTTGACATGTGCTGGACAGCGGGAATCCGGCCGGTGATGATTACCGGTGATCACCCGTTGACTGCGGAAGTGATCGCTCGTCGTGTGGGCATTCTCCGGGAAGCCGGTGGGCGTGTGATGACAGGCCGGGAACTCGACGCAATGCCTCAGGACGCGTTTGAATCCGCGGTCGAATCGGTGCAGGTGTATGCCCGGGTGGCACCGGAGCAAAAGCTGACAATCGTGAAAGCGTTGCAGGACCGTGGTCAGTTCGTCGCGATGACCGGTGATGGCGTCAACGATGCTCCCGCATTGAAACGGGCGGATATCGGCGTGGCCATGGGGATCACGGGAACCGATGTATCAAAGGAAGCTGCCGCCATGATCCTTTTGGATGACAATTTCGCCACGATTGTTCGAACGGTTCGCGAAGGCCGCTGTATTTTCGACAACATCCGGAAATTCATCCAGTACACCATGACCAGCAATGCGGGGGAGATATGCACGATTTTTTTCGCTCCCTTTTTCGGACTGCCGATTCCGTTGCTGCCGATTCACATTTTATGGATCAACCTCGTGACCGACGGCATACCCGGACTTGCCCTGGCCGCAGAGCCGGCGGAACGGGATGTGATGCGGCGCCCACCACGGCATCCCAAGGAAAGTATTTTCGCTCATGGACTGGGCTGGCATATTGTGTGGGTCGGGTTATTGATGGGTGCCGTCACGATCGCAACCCAAGCGCTGTTTTTGGAATCGCATCCGGCCCAGTGGCAGACCATGGTTTTTACCGTTCTGTGCCTGAGTCAGATGGGAAATGTATTGGCCATCCGGTCGGAAACGGAATCGTTGTTTCACCGGGGACTTTTTTCAAACAAACCGATGCTCGGCGCTGTTCTGCTGACGGTTATGGCCCAGATGGCAACGATTTACGTACCGTTTCTGAATATGGTTTTTCGGACAAAACCGCTGTCCGTTGGCGAATTGGGTATGACCTTCCTGATATCATCCGTGGTATTCGCCGCGGTGGAAACAAACAAGGCGTGGCGACGCCGACGTGCCATTCTCGACTGAAAAGAAGAAGATAATCCGTTGCCTGGTCGAGGATGTCGATTGAAAGGAGACGATACGGAAAAACCGCTCGACACGGTGCAGGTTCCTTCACCGGTTATTCCGCCACCGGACCAGATCGTCCGGCAGCGGATGCCTGTCGCCATTCCGAAGCTGACAATCCGTCATACATTCCGTGCGCTGCGGTTTCCCAATTACCGTCTCTGGTTTCAGGGCCAACTGGCATCACTCATCGGAACATTCATGCAGGCAACCGCCCAGGGATTCCTGGTTTTCGAAATGACGCGCTCGCCGGCCTACTTGGGATATGTCGGATTCGCCAATGGCGTGCCTTCCTGGATATTTATGCTGTATGGCGGCGTGATATCCGATCGGATGCCTAGGCGAACCCTGCTGATGGCCACCCAGGCGTACATGATGACCCTTGCAATCATCACGGCAACGTTGACCCTGACCGGTGTCATTCAGCCGTGGCATGTCATCGTGATGGCGTTCCTGCTCGGTATCGGTCACGCATTCGACGCACCGGCCCGGCATGCCTTCGTATATGAACTGGTCCCCCGGGAGCACCTTGCCAACGCAATCGCTATGAACTCCACGCTGTTCAACATGGCAACAATGCTCGGACCCGCTCTCGGCGGCGTATTGTATACCATCATTGGCCCCGGCGGTTGTTTTGCACTGAATGCAATATCCTATCTCGCGGTGATGATCGCTCTCAAAAAAATGACGCTTCCCGTGGTCAAACCACCGGCCCGGACAGTGTCGGCAATGAAGGCCATCGGTGAAGGATTGCGGTATATCCGGTCGGAACCGGTGATTTTATCGTTGATCGGCATCACATGGATTGTGAGTTTTTTCTGCATGTCCTATTTGACATTGATACCGGCATGGGCTGTGAATGTGATTGGAGGTAATGCGGAAACCAATGGCTGGCTGCAGTCCGCCCGTGGAGCCGGTGCGTTGTTGGGAGCCCTGATAATCGCTTCGCTCAATCCGACTGCATCCCGCGGAATCTGTATATCCGGTGCACTCATCGCGGTACCTTGCCTGTTAATCCTGTTTGCCAGCACAGGATGGCTCCCGCTGGCATTGATCACACTTCTCGGGACGGGATTGGGAATCATCACGATATTCAATCTCGTCAATGCATCGATTCAGGATCGTGTCGACGACGCCTTCCGCGGTCGTGTGATGAGTGTTTACTCCTTGGTATTCTTCGGTTCATTACCTATCGGCGCGCTTCTAACGGGAGCCGTTGCTGAATGGGCCGGTGAACCCATTGCCATCATGAGCAACGCAGCCGTCGCACTGATTTTCGGTCTCGTTTTGTGGTTCATGAAACCGGACCTGCGGCGATAGACGACCATCCATCCGCAATCGACGCGCCGTTTATTCACACACGCTATTCAACTGTTCACCGGCTGCCGGTGTGAAGGGTCCCGCCCGGCTTGTACGTGAACCGGTCTGTTCCAAATCGGTTTGTTGTGAGAGAATCGCGTGAATGGCCTGAATTCGTAGTATGGTGAACGTGGTCAGGGTGAAAAGAGAGAATGGATTCAATTGACGGCAGGTATGGCAATCCTTTAATACAGTGGCAGCATTTGCGCGTTCCGTGGATGGTGTGCAGAGGATGGATTGACCGGAGCCCGGATTTGAAGAATCCATTCACCGATTCCGGGATTCCGGGATTCCGGGCAAGATGTGAAAGGGAACGGTTCCAGGTGAGGCATGAAGCAGTTTGACCCGACGGTCATCTTCCGACGATATCACAGTGATTCTGAAATCTATCATGATCTGATGCGGGAACGTGTCAGGGAAATACTGCTGGTTGCCACTCTATATGATGCATTTATCTTACAGCAAGAAGGCCGGCTGAGCGAAAAAATCTACGATGATTATTTTATGCTCAGCCTGTCGAACGCTCCCCGGATCACGCATGCCGCCAGCAGCCGCGAAGCGATGGATCTGCTGAAGCGCAAAAAATTCGACGTCGTCGTCATCATGCTCCGCATCGACGAAATCAATCCGATCCCGCTGGCGGAACAGATCCGGTCGCTGTGCCCGGATATTCCCACTGTCATCCTGCTGAATGACAACAGTGAGATCCCGGTATTGTTCAAATGGGAGTCTCAACTGGATCTGTTCACCGACATATTCGTTTGGAACGGAGATTCCAAAGTTTTTCTCGCCATGGTCAAGCACATCGAGGATTTGATGAATGTCGATACCGACACGCGATTGGGGTTGGTTCACGTCATTTTGCTGGTGGAAGATTCGATCCGGTATTACAGCCGGTATCTGCCAATTTTGTATACGCAGGTTATCCAGCAGACGCAGCATCTGATGTCCGAAGAAAATTTCGATGACCGGAGCATGATGTTGCGGCTGAGATCACGGCCGAAGATCCTGACGGCGCGGACGTACGATAAAGCCGTGGAAATCATCGACAAGCACAAGGACTATCTCCTGTGTGTCATCTCCGACATGTCCTATCCCCGAAACGGTATCCGCAATCCTCGGGCGGGGTTTGAACTGGCGACGCATGTCCGGAATCTGCTGCCGAATCTGCCGGTGATGATCCAGTCGTCGGACGAGGAAAACGCGTTTCTCGCCGCCCGTGTGAACGCCGGATTCATACACAAGAATTCTCCGACACTGGCCGAAGACATCACGCGGTTCATGCAGACACATCTCGGGTTCGGTCCGTTTATTTTCCGGATGCCCGACGGTCGTTTTGTGGCAAAGGCATCCACGCTCGCGGATATGGCCCAGATTGTCGAATCCGTTCCGGAAGCCTCTTTGACCTATCATGGCCGGTTGAACCATTACTCTGCATGGCTGATGGCCCGGGGTGAAATCCAGATGGCCCGGCGCATCCAGCCCATTTCCATTGCCGATTTCAAGACACCCGGGGAATTGCGTTCTTTTTTATCGGATGTATTCAAACGCGTACATATCGATAAGCACCGGGGGACAATCGTATCCTTCGACAAGAAAGTATTGGGTAATGAGCATTTAATCCTGCGGTTGTCCGATGGTTCGATGGGGGGAAAAGGTCGCGGCCTGGCATTTATCAACGCCCTGATTCATGGCGATAAAATCCCTCAACAGGTCGATTCTGTCTGTATCCGGATTCCCCACACTGCCATCATTGGCGGTCATTCGTATGGCCAGTTCATTAACAACCGTCCGTTCCGGGACACGCATGCCCATCGCCTGAACTTTTCGATCCAGCGCCGGGCAGCGTTGAACACACCGTTGCCCGAAGATCTTGTCGAACACCTGCGGGAGTATCTGGCGCATATTACCGTCCCTCTGGCAATTCGTTCCTCGGGTATTCTTGAAGACAGCATTTCGTATCCCTTTTCCGGTGTCTATCCGACCTATCTGCTGTCCAACAATCATCCGGACTTGGAAACGCGGCTTCACCAGGTTATGGATGCCATTCGATTAATATACGTTTCGGTTTTTTCGCCTGGAGCCCAGGGGTATTTTGAATCGATCAGTTTTCCGTTCGAAGAGGAGCGGATGGCGGTTGTGATCCAGGAGTTGGTTGGTCGACGGCATGGCGATCATTTCTACCCGGATATAAGCGGTGTCGCTCAATCGTTCAACTACTATCCGTTTGGCCGGATGAAACCTGAAGACGGGTTGGCTACTATCGCGGTTGGCCTGGGAAAACATGTATGCGAAGGCGGAAAAAGCCATCGGTTTTGCCCGAGGATGCCCAAGCTGGATATCGACAAGATCGACCAGCGTCTGGAGGGGTCGCAGAAGCGATTTTGGGCATTGAATATGGCGCGTGCGGATTTCCGGGATATGTATGACGAGGAGGCCACACTGGATCAGTTGGATATGGATATCGCGGAAAAAGACGGTGTCCTGAATGATCTGGTTTCGGTATGGGATATACAGAATCAGCGTCTGGAGCCTGGATTGATCATGGCAGGTCCCCGGATCGTTGATTTCGCCCAAATCCTTAAATACGACCTGTTTCCGCTGGGTCAAACGATCACAGCGATTCTGAATGCATTCACGCATGCCATGGGTTCGCCGGTGGAAGTGGAGTTTGCTGTCGACATGACGGACCGAATGAACCCAATCTTCTTCATTCTCCAGATCAAGCACATGATTCGTCAGGATGTCGATTTCAGTTTGGATATCCGTGGATTGAACCGTTCCGAATTACTGCTGGCGACCGATCGGGGGTTGGGAAACGGCCAGATTGAAGACATCCGGGATGTGATCTTTGCGGACATGGCGGTTTTTGACCGGTCCCGTACTGTGGAGATGACGAATGAGCTGGAGTATTTCAATAAAAAGCTCCGGGCGGAGGGTCGACGGTATATTCTGATCGGTCCGGGGCGGTGGGGCACCCATGATCGGTGGCTGGGTATTCCCGTGCGGTGGGCGCAGATTTCGGGGGCAGGAGCGATTGTTGAAATCGACATGGATGACATTCATGTCGATGCCAGTCAGGGATCGCATTTTTTTCACAATATCACATCGATGAAAATCGGATATTTTACAGTTCATCGGGATGAAAAAGCGCAGTATCTCGATATGGATTGGTTAAAAACCCGGACCGAGGTGGAACGGATGGAATGTTTCGTTCATGTTCAGACGGCATCGCCGTTTCTGATTCAGATGGACGGGCGCAACGGAGTCTGTATCATCCGCAAACCGTCTATTTAGCATTCCGGAATCGCCGGTCTCGACCGGTTACAGGCTATCTGTTATGCAACGCCGGCGCGTATCATGGGTATTCCCAACATGGATTCGTGGAAGCAGGCCGTTAGTCTTCGTGTTGAAACACCATCTTCTTGACAACAAGACCGGGAATGGCTCCGAGTTTTTCGCCCAGTTCCAGACAGGTATCTTCGTCACCGCACATGTGAAGGAGCATCAATCCATCAGGGCTGCAGATATCATCATGAACATGATGCAATCCCAAACGGGTCTTGATATGACAGCCGTATTCAGTCAACAGCTCCTGAATTTTCATTGCATTGACATGGCGCCGGGTAATATGGATTCCCAGGATGATATGAGTCGTTCGTTCGTCCATCAGATGACCTCCTTGTCTTCAGGTTGTGGGTACAGCCAATTGATTGAATTGTCGCATATCTGCATATTCCGCTCAATCCGCGAAAGAGTCAATCGTGTGCCAGGGTTCGGTGCGGATTATTACCCCCAACCAACGGTTCGACGACATGGCAAAAGATAATTTGACGAAGCGATTGATCGATTCCCTGAAGACTGACAACCCGCGTGGGCAGAAGTTTTTTGATAACCAGAGACCGGGATTCGGAATCGATAACGAGGAAACCTGAACCACTGACCTGCTGATTACGAATCAGTTTTTCAGTCACAAAGAACGTTGTTGAGTCGACGGGGATAGGATGAAATAAAAAAACTCACTGATTCTGAGTCAAAGGCATCCGGCTTGAACCGCCGGTTACAGGTTACATGACAAACAACTGATGACCGGCTGACGGCCGGGTTGTTTCATCTCTGACAGTTTGGGAAAAACCGGGTATACTTTTATGTGCATTTGCGGAGAACTCGCATTCAAAGAATTTATAAGAGGAGACAGGGGATGAGATGGATTGCAGTGCTGACCGGGCTTTGGATTCCGGTAGGAGTGGCGTTTTTTTGTGGAACGGTACACGCGGACATGCTGACGGATCACGAGGTGATTCAGCGGGTTTCGCAGATGAAAAACCTGTCCCCGGAGGGACTTGAGGTCGTTTACCGAACCGGTCTGGATTTGCCGTTGAGCGCTGTGCACGGTGAACGGGTAAAAATCATTGACGGGGATGCGACGAAGACCTGGACAGTGGCGGTGACGGATCGTGGAGACGTTCTGGATTATGCCGGCGTCACGGCACAGGAGCGGGAAATGTTCCGGGGGATCTACGGCCGGCTGGAGCCGGCACTGTATGATGAACTGCAGCAGATGGATGAAGCGGATGAGCTGGAAGTGGTGATCTGGCTGGTTTCGGAGAGTCTGGAATTTACGCCGCGTCTGGATGCAGGGCGGGGATCGAAGGAGCGTCTGACACTGGCCGAAACCCAGCTTCTTAAGGAACAGGGTGTTTTGAACGGGGAAGCGTATATCCGGGGACTCCAGGCTCAATTCCGCGATGACGTGCTCGCGGGTCGCGGGGATGTTTCGGTGGGATACGTGTCACACCGGGCGCCGTTTCTGTTCGTCACAACGACCAAAACCGGGGTTCTGGCGCTGAATGACGAGAAATCCATTGACACCATATATCGGACCACGCCGCCGGAAGCGAAAAGTGACAATATCAATACCCAGGTGTTGTCTCATAAAAGCGCCATGGCATGGGATGTCATGAGTATTGCTCCGGGAACCGGCGTGGGGTTTGCCCACACGGAAGACAGTCGGCCGGACTGGAACAATCCGTATATCACCGAAACACAGACCCGGGTTCCCGGGGATTCCAATGTGGATGATCATGCCACTACCTGCACCGGGATTGCGGGAAGCACCTATTCCACGCATCGGGGCCATGCGTACGGCTGCAACCTGTACGGCGCCAACGGCACAACGTACGGGACGGCGGATATGGCGGCGGCCATGGACTGGTCGGTGATAGCGGATGTCGCCAACAATTCCTGGGGGCCGACGGTGCCGCAGACAACACTGGATTTTCATGACCGGCACTGTGACTATCTGGTCCGGAACTATACTGATACGTTTACAACCGTGTCCGGGAATCATTCCTCCTATGTCAGCTGGATGAGTTTCAATGACATCACCGTTGGTGGAGTGGATGCCAATGACACGGCGGCGTGGAGTGATGACAGTATGTCGTCATTTACGGGATATGTGGATCCCCCGGGCACAGATCGGGAGCTGCCCAATGTATGCGGTGATGCGGAAGGGATCGAGAGCACGCTGGAAGGCGGTCCGCCATGGATTGGTTCATTCGGATCGGCATCGGGGACCAGTTATTCGGCGCCGTCTGTGGGAGCCCTGTGTGTGTCCATGATTGCCCGGGACACCACGCTGAACACGTGGCCGGAAGCCGTGAAGGCGATTATCATGGCCACGGCGCTGAACAACGTCGAAGGGGATTCGCGGCTCAGCGAGTACGACGGTGCCGGCATGGTGGATGCCCTGGCTGCGGACACGATCGCCAACGGTCTGACCAACGGCGGTGACCAGTGGGGTGGTGAGACCGTCACGGCGGCAAGTTTCCCGTTCGAGGTATCGTTCCCGGTGTGCCAGGGCGAAACGGTCCGGGTGGTAATCTGCTGGGATTCCAACCCGTCGGGTCCTCCGGATTACACCACGGATCCCCTGGAAGCGGATCTGGACCTTTATTTGCGAAACTCCGGCGGCAGTGTGGTAGCATCGTCCACATCTGCGGACGGAGCGTATGAAATCGTGGAGTATCTCGCTGATGAAACCGCCGACTGGACGATGCAGGTCACGGCGGCATCTTTTACCGGAAGCACGGAATATCTGGGATACTGTTACTGGACGGGCAATCTGCTGCTGGAAACCTATGCGCCGAGGCAGCGGATCGCACCGCCGGAAAGCTATGATAATTACGTGATCAATTCCAGTCTGTGCTGGCAGGCCGTGGCATGCAAACCGGACACGGCAACCGCTGATTATAATATCCGGCTGTATAACCAGAACCGGTTTGATGATCCGGGGGGACTGCAAAATCTTGCGGAATCGGCATATACCGGCGAGTCCGTGGATTTTGTGATGATCGACCGGAACCATGCGCCATCAGGAAAGTTCTACCCATCGGTGATACCCGTGTCCGGTGCGGATCAATATCATATCGAGTTTGCTGGCACGACCGATGATATTGTGACCGGTACGTTCGGACCCTACACAATGACATCGTCGCAGATCATCCGCGTATGGGATCTATATCTTGCCTCCGGCGAGATGAAGTATGTATCGGTAATCCCCACGACCGGAGACGCGGATCTCCGGTTATACATTTTTGATTCCGACGGCGGAACAGCGGCATCCTGGTATCAGGACCGGTCGAGTTTTCTATACTGGGTGAACGCCGGTGGCCCCGGAGAACCTGAGTTTATCGAGCCGCAACTGGCGACAGCCACCGACTGGACAGGGCTGGTAGTGTTTTCCGATAGCCGCGGTTATGCCACAACCACATTCAATGTCTATGCCGACACCACGGCTCCGGGTAACGGAACGGTGGTGATCAACGGCAGTGCAACCTATACAACCAGCCGGAATGTGACGTTGACGCTGGAGAGCACCGATGCTGAAACCGGTGTGTACGAAATGCAGATTGGAAACCTGTCTCAGCCGGCGGATCCATGGGAACCCTATGCCACGGTAAAAGCCTGGCAGCTTCCGGATGTCCAGGGCAATGCCGGGGTGTTTGCGCAGTTCAGAAATCATGCCGGCATGGAATCGGCGTCCGCCGCCCAGGATCAGATCATCCTGGATTCTGTGGGGCCCGTCACGGGATGCACATCCCCGGCATCTCAGGTCGGGGGAGACATCCCGGTATCCTGGTCGTCGTCGGATGCTACCAGCGGACTGGATTACACCGAGTTGTATGTTCGGTTCGGTTCCACCGGAACCTGGTCGGTGTTTACCAGTCAGATGCCCGGGACTTCCGGTATCGAAAGTTTCACTCCCATGAACGGTCCCGGTGATTACTGGTTCAGTGCTCAGGCTGTCGATCTTGCCGGGAATCTGACGGCGTTCAATCTAGCGGGCGATACCGTGACGATCTATTCCGAACCCACGGCGACGCCCACCGATACGCCGGTTTCCACGATAACACCCACGGCGACGGCAACGAATCCCGGGACGGCAACGCCGCCGCCGGCACAAATTCCTGCGACCGGCGGCATGGGTAACATCCTGCTGATCGCGGTTTTTTCCATCCTGCTTTTCCTGGTACCCCGGTGGTGGAGGTGATTCGGATACTGACGTGTTCATCGGTTTACGCTATGGTCTTTAATAATTGACGTTTCAAACCCATTCTTGCAAGAGGAGATTTGCAATCTGAACGTCGGCGATCTGCACGTGATCTATCGGACCGAAATGGATCTGCCCCTTTGTGGTGTCCAGGGGAGGGGGGACGGATCACGGTTTTCGACCGGAACGTCGTGAACACGTACCTGGTGGGAGTAACGGACGCGGGAAGTTGGTGTGCTTCCGAGTGCGGAGCCGGGAAACCGCGATAATCTGACGTTGAAACAGGTTCAGGATTTAAAGGCGAGAGCGGTTGAGGACGGCGAAAAACACATCACCACCGCCTGACTCTGCCGACTTTCGTCGCTGTAACCATTGCGCAATCGAATGCTCAGACTGCTGAATGAGGAAGGGAGGATGCCTTATATCTCTGTTTGTGAAAACAAGCATGTCCTTACGCATGATAGTGATACTGCTGTTTACGATGGCCTTCTCGGAACACCGGGTCATCGCGTTTGAGTTTGAATGGGAGCACCCGCTGCCATCGGGGAGTGGATTGTATGCACTTGACTTTGCCGACGACATGAATGGCTGGGCTGTGGGTCATTTCAGTTCCGTGCTGCGGACCTCGGATGGTGGAAATACGTGGGTCGACCTCACACAGATGACCTGCCACATTTCAATGATGTCAAACACCTTGGATCGAACCGTCTGATTGCTGTGGGGGAAGCTCCGGGAGTGTTTGAATCGACGGATGCAGGGGCCACCTGGTCGGCAATTGCCAACCCATCGACTGGCACATTGAACTGCTTGGAATTGACAGGTTCTTCAGTTCTGACGGCGGCCTCACCTGGACGGAGCGGGATTTTTCAAGGAATTACCCTTATTGGAACCGTATGGTGGAGTATGGCGAAAACACGCGGTTGATCACCTGTTTCGGTGAAGGAGCGGAAATCCTTTGGATGGATGATGACGGCCAGACATGGACCCGGCGTGTGAGTACCATCCCCATTCTGGGATTCACCGATATCGTTGAACTTTCGGGCGGTCGCCTGATTGTCACCAGCAGCGATGGAGATCTGCTGGTCTCGGATGACGTATTCCAGACGTATGTGAACAAAACAGAAAATATCACGCATACATATCAAGCACCGATAGGCGCTATCGATATGTTACCGGACGGCCGGGCATTTGCCGGCACTGATCCCCGTTATGGCGTGATGGATGTGCTGCTTATGACCCGGGGTGCGCCGGATGAGGAATGGGAGTTTGCGGTAACGGCACCCGACATCGGCAGATTCAACGATATCGAGTTTTACGATAGTGACTGGGGGATCGCCGCGGGTTCGATGCTGGATCATGTGTCATTCACAATCGATGGCGGGATGACCTGGAACGCCAGGAATATACCCTCCGATTACGGTCTGCAAATGAAAATGGAAGCGATCTGCATGGTAGGACCCCCGATTGCGTCGTTCTCCTTAATCAGTTTTTCACCAATGAACAGACCGGATATGCAGCCGCCTGGACGCGCCTCTATAAAACGACGAACGGCGCTGATTCGTGGGCACCGCACGGGAGCGTTCTCCCGTTCACACCCCGGCGCATTGCCATTCTGTCAGACGACGATAACGACCACCCGAAAATTCAATCCTGAAGCCTCGACCCAATTAACCGCCGCTCCGGCTTACTTTTCGGAATTGAGGGAACGTGACACACGTACAGGTGAGTAACACCTGGAAAAACCGGGAATACTTGATTGCACGAGTTTCTGCAGTTATAAAGAATACATGGAACGGGTGGCCAGGCTTCTCAATGACATGATCGAATCAAGAATCATTACAAACTATGCCGTTTTTGGCGCTGTCGCTCAAATGAGATACACGGAAGCGGTTGTTACGATGGATGCGGATATTCTGATTGCTGTGCCGGACGCTTCCTTATTTGATGTTTTGAGTCCAATCTACACCTTTTGTCGAAATCTTGGTTATCTTCCAGAGGGTGAAGCGATCCGAGTCGGTGACTGGCCGGTGCAATTCATACCCGCATTCAGCTCGTTAACCGAGGCGGCGATGGAACGGGCCGAGATCGCCGATCTCGAAGGGGTTCCTTTTCGAGTTGTCCGTGCAGAATATTTGGCTGTGATCGCATTGAGTGTTGGAAGAGCAAAGGATTTTACCAGGATACTCGCTTTGCTGGAAAACGGAGCAACTGAGACAGCGACGATTTCAAAACTTGCAGAAAAACACGGGCTCTCAAAGGAGTGGCAGGCATTCAAGAGGCGGTTTGATGAAAACTGATATTCTAGAAATGCTGAGAAGACAGACAAACTGGCAGAAATCCCGTGCCGGCAAAACATGGATTGAAAAACTGCGTGAATCTGCAAGGATGCGCGAATCGATACGTGTGCTACGAAAGCAATCAGATATAAAGTGGGATGAAACAAAAAGGCAGAACCCCTGAATTCAGAAGTTTCCCTATTGGTGTATTCAGCTCTACGGATTGGACGATAATCAAATTTTTCTCGCCTGATTAATTCAATGATTGGTTCGAGACTGCGATGGGATCTGAGTTGAAGGAGCTTCATGCGATGATTAATGTATCGGTGTCAGGGAATGATAATTTTTAACGCTGAAAAATACTGGCGATAAATCCCTCTATCTCTTGTCAGAAGACAAACCGCCTGCAGCATCGCATGGGTTCCGCGAAGACGTTTGTCAGAATCCTTTTGGGAACGCTAAAGTAAAAGGGACCCGTTTTAGGGGTCAGTGCTAAAGTAAAAGGGCACCACCTCCAACTCTCTCCGGTTATACG
>JAFGMN010000264.1 GCA_016927515.1 candidate division CSSED10-310 bacterium
GATGCGACAGCGTTGCATCCAGCCTCAATGGCCAGGCGAACGATATTTTCAGGGTCGAAATACAGTGGATTGGGAGCGAATGATGCTCCGGCGCTGTGTTCGACACCCTGATCGACCGGGAGAATTGATAAATACCCGGTACCGGTGAGTCGGCCGGAATTGAATAATGTTTGCATGTTGCGCAGCACGGTGGGCGAGCGGTCAGAATCTATCCACACATTTTCTATGAAATCCGGGCAGGGAAGATGGAGTTTATCTTTGGTTATTGTGGTGCTCTTGTGTGCCAGAAGAAATTCGGCTTCATCACCCAGATGCTGTTGAATTCGAGAATACAATTCAGACATGAAACACCTCCTTCAGTGATCGTTCGGTGCTGGTGGTTTCTTGTGGTTTCGCCCGTTCAAAACGGCGTAAAGACTATACCGCGTTATTCCTGAATTGGCAAAGAAATCGCAAATGACATTTTCCACGTTTACCTTTATGATAGATACCGAATCAACCGGAAACAAAGGGATTCATTTCGTGAACAAAGGTTTGTCACCCAATCAATACCGGATCATTATCGCCGACAGTGATATGACATCGCTGAAAAGCGAGGCCGCGACATTGCGTGCCGCCGGCTACTCCATCGTGACAACCCCGGGCAGCAACCGGATCCTGCGCATGGCCCAGAAAACCAACCCGGACTTGATCATTCTATCCACTGATCTCAAGGGCATGAGTGGAATTGAGACCTGCCGCGCCCTGATCGAAAAACTGAACTTTTCCCGGGCGATCCTGATGATTTCGGATGATTGCTCGGAGCAGATGATCATGAAAGCATATGAAGCCGGCGCTAGTGAATATCTCATCCGTCCCTGTCCCCCCGGGTTGCTTCGCGCAAAAGTTAAACTGCTGCTTCAAAATCCATCAGAAGTACCCGGGGATGCAGGTGGAGAGGGGGATTTGATCCGTGACACGGCGGTGCATAATGAACTGGAATTGCCGGTGTATCGAATCATCGACAAAATCGGCGCAGGCGCTATGGGTGAAGTGTACAAGGCTATGCACAAAATCACGTTCGATACCGTGGCAATCAAGGTCGTCCATGCCTCCCGCGTGAAGAGTGTCCGCGATATTCAACGATTTTTCCGGGGCAGCCTGATCGGACTCGAACTTCCCCGACATCCCAATCTGGTCCAAATCATCGAGATTAAAAAATCAAAAGATTTCATTTACCAAATCATGGAATATGTTGATGGTTTAACACTTCAGCAGATTATCAAAAAGGAACACCGGTTGACCGAAAGGGAAACCGTCACCGTCTTGCGTGACATCACCCTGGCTCTCGATGTTCTTCACCAGCATCAGGTCTTACACCGGGACGTGAAACCCGGAAACATTTTCATCACCCAAGACTGGCAATGCAAACTCGGTGATCTCGGTATCTCACGCCGCCTGATCGATCGCACCGCCACTACAACCGGACACGTCGTCGGAACTCCCGGCTACATCTCTCCCGAACAGGTCCTGGATATTCGACCGCTGGATATCCGTACCGATATCTACAGTCTCGGCTTGACTCTGTATCATGCCGTGACAGGGATGAATCCGTTCAGCATGGACACGCCGTACGAATCGATGCTCGCACGGCTTCAGGGAGAGGAAGCTGTTCTAACCCATCAGAATGCCGACACCCTCTCCGAATCACTTCGAGAGATTATCAATCGGATGATCCGACGCCGTGCGGTAGAACGCTTTGCCACGCCACTCATGATTCTGTCCGAGTTGGAGAAGCGAGGACTTTTTCAGACGCAGGAAAAGACCAATCCCCACCCGCTGAAAGATACACCATAAGGATCTCCGCAGGGCAGTTGATCCGGCGGGATATCCATACATTTCCAATACCGGCGGTCACAAACAAATGAGCGTCTCCTTTCCGGTAATGCCCAAGGTCGAACAGGCGGTCCCGAAAGGAAGGCGCCACAACGCTGCCAATAACTGGCAAACGCCATTGACCCCCGTGAAGATGTCCTGAAAACACAAGAGGAGCGCTATGCCGGGCGAGGCGTATGAAATTGTCCGGCGTATGTGACAACACAATGTGAAGCGAGTTTTCCGTCGAAGGCGACTCGATGCCTGTCCATCGGGCAGGATACGGGTAATCGCAACGGGAAAGCCGCAGCACATGCGTTTTCGAAACCTGAATGGCGTCGCCGTTTATGGACGGGAACCGCACTCCAACGGATTCCAACTTTCGCTGAATTGCTCCCGGATTACTCCAATAATCATGATTACCAATGGATCCCCAGATGCCCAGCGGGATTTCCAGCATGGCTAGAAAAGGAACCAGCCGGTCTAGTGCTTCAACGGCATCGGTGAAGTCGCCTGTCATCAAAAGTATATCGGGCCGTCTGGCGCGAATGGTTTCGAATACCATCGCTAAAAGGTTGTCACTCCGCAGCTTGTCCACATGCAGATCACTGATATGCGCAATGGTTATTGCCGGTCCCGTCCATTTCACCTGATCTGGAATGTATTCCCTGATAACCAGATCGCCTGTCGTGTCCCGCAACCAACCGCGCACTTTTCGCCGCTTCACATCTGTTTCGACAGGCGGTTTCCGGGAGCGTAAACGGTGTCGCGTTAACCGCATGTGCAGGTCGAGACTGATGAAAAAGAGCAGAACACACATCGTGCCGAGTACCAGCTGGCGGGGTGGGTAAACAAAAGCGAAAAGAGCGGGTATCAATGGGAACAAAACCATAGCGGTATGACAGATAACCGTTTTCAGCCGTCCGTGCTTCAAATAGAGCAATCCCCGATTGTAAATCTGGAGAAAGGCCATGGCTCCTGTCAAAGCCAGAAGGAAACTCATTGGTATTCGGTGGATCATTGTCAGTTATGCCGGCAGCGGGTTAGTAAAGGAAGCAAACATCGGCAGCCGAGTATGCCTGTAAGACACAAGATACCCACCATGGTTACAAGGAAGACAGATGATATCCTGTCTTTCCAGAAATGCAGCCACCATATATCAAGTCCTTCCGCGGGATTGATCAGATCGGATTGCCGGTTCCATGTTGTCTGCTGTGGCGGATTATGTGTCCGCCACCCGGTGGTAGACAGGCAGTGGAGCAGGCTAGCCCAGTGGCCGGGGATGGGGGAGAAGGTCAGTTGATACTGCCCGTTCTCGGGATGATAGTACCGATCGGCATGCTGATGGATGAATGTTGAAAAGTTGATGAAAACTCCACCCGCTTGTATCAGAATTCCGCCTGCGAGCAACAGGATCGCAATGCGGAATAGCCATCGATTCCTCCCACGCAGAACAGGTGCCAGTGCCATGAAAAGTGGAGGGAACAGGGGCAGGATCAGGCGGGGACCCCAGCAGACACCCCCTTCGACTCGAGCCCAGGTGCTGAGCACGGCAAAATACAGGGCACAAAAAGAAATGAGAAACACCGCTCGGGGCCGTGTTTCCCGGTTTTTGAACCAAAGGAAAACGCCGATTGGAACAAGCAACAGTAGCGGTGCGAAAACGAAAACGCTTTTTCCCGGTGACAGGATTAGGATTTTCAATCCGAGCAGAGGGTCCAGCGTGAAACTGCGTGGGGACCCATCCGGCAGCCGATCGTATCCTGTTTCGAGAATATGGCCGAACCGGATGACATTGTACGTCAGATAGCTGCCGATACCTGTTATAATGGGGATGAACCAAACGCCGAGTCGACAGAGAATCCATCCGGACGTTTTCCCGGAATGGATCCGGTGGAATTCGAGAAGGAAAAACAGCAGAAGGCAGGGAATGAGAATACCGCCGAGGGGGCGGATCAAGGGAATTGATCCTGCAGCAATCCCGCTGAGGAGCAACCGGTGGAACCGATGATCGATTCCATATCGGATTGCTTCGTGCCAAGCGATGAGGCCCAGGAGAGCCGTGAGCGGTTCGGCGAAGAACGTTTGCGAATACACCCAGAGGGGGGTGGAGAAGACGGAGGCCAGGGCGAGAGCGGCCGCCCATTGGTGAGGGAGCTTTTCGTATTGAAAGAAGGAGCACATGGCAGCAGCTAAGAGGGCGGTGATGAGCCAGTTGAGAATTGTTGCGGCAAAAAAAGCGACATATTGAGCGGAAAGGGCTTGAGCCGTCCGGATTCCGATGCTGATAAACGGAATCGCCAGAAGGGGCTGAAGGAATCCGAAGGGCATGTAGTATTTACCATCCACGCCGATCTTGCCACCAACGGTATTGGGATGATCCGGAGACACATCGAACCATCCGGTATTCAGCATGGATTGACTCATCAAATACATGGCGGCACCATCCCGAACATAGACATGTCCGCCCGCAGTCAGACCGCACACACTGAGACTCAGCAAAAAAACCCCGATCACATAGCGATTGGGAGTCAGAATGGCTGGGGTCGGGAGTTGTGATGATGGTTGATGCTTCCCGGTTCTCATCTTCATGAAAGTAGCATAGGCATGCCCCCAAACGCCATGCTGATTCCTGCTCGCACCAGAGAAACCTGTGTTCATCCATACGGCAGACGCGAAGTGTCAGTATGCGGCAGATTCCATCACATATTCTAAAATAAAAATACTACTTGTGACTCCAGTGGATATTCATGTAAGATAACATCCAGCATCTGAGGTGAATAACGTGCTTGACAGGTTCTCCGAAACTGCAAAACGATTGATTACCCTTGCCAGGGAACGGGCTGAGGAACGCCGGCACAGCAGCCTGACTAATGAACATTTACTTGAGGTTTTTCTGGAATCTTCCGATTGTTTCGCGTATCGGATATTGATGGAGCAATGTCCATGCATCGAGTTCATCAATCGTGAATTGACGCATCGGCTCAGCCATGTCAATCAGGACGGTCAAGGCGGAATCAATTTCGACGATGCGTGTAAAAAAACATTTGAGCGTGTGTTTCTTCTGACCGAGAAACTGAACCATAAGGGGATCAGTACCGGATCGCTGATTCTAGGGATGTTGCAAGCGGAATGCCCCCGAACCGCTCCACTTCTGAGGGCATGGGGCCTGAGTCTGAAAGGCGTCCTGAATGCTTTGACAACTGCTGGAGATCCCGGGCCGGACGAAACGCTCATGTCTGTGCTTCCGGCTGATGTTGCGGTCCAGATTAATCGTATGACGGAGTGGAGCGAGGATGTGGTGCGTATCGTCGCGCATTCACAGGAACTGGCGAAATCGTGCAACAGCGCTCAGGTAATCGCTCATCATTTTCTGCTGTCGCTGGTCTTTTTGGCTTCACGCGGCGTAGTCGATGTGGATCCGCTCGATGCCTCTTCCTTCGATCTCGCACGGGTCAAGGAAAGCGTCACACCCTATTTGAAATCGGAAATGCCATTTAGCGAAGATCACCTGGTTTTCGATAACGCACTGCATCGGGCTTTCCGCTTCGCTGGCCTGGAAACATTCCAGTTTGGTAAAAACTCCATTACAGCGCTCGAAATCGCCCTCGGATTGCTTCAGGTTATCCCCGATGAAGCTAATAGCGGCCTGGGAGGCGATTACTTTTCGCTGCGGTGGCGGATTATCGATCAGTTAGGTCCTGCATCGCCCGGGGACACAGCCCGTAACCGAACGGTACCGGATATGTTGGTTCCTCGAATATCCCTGCGCCGTTACAATGCCGATCAAAGCACCGTCATCCTGATCCCCGAAAAACTGGCCAGAGAATGGCAGGTCATGGCTCTGGATTCACGGGATAACACCGTGACAGTTGCCATGGTCGATCCGTTCAATCGTGATGTCATATCCAAGATTGAAGAACTGACAGGGATGAGTGTTGCGGTAATCAAGGCAGATGCCAAGGATCTTCACGCCGCTTTCCGGATCAATTATTAATCATTTGCCGTTAAACGATTGCCGGATCGATCCGGTACCCGACCGGCAACCAGATGCGCTCCTATTAAAATCTGCAGTAGATAAACCGCGTGAGGGAGAAGAAAATATGCACGGAAGCCTCCCAGCATGTCGGCATAGCTAAATGGGTCTAATTTAAGAAGAACGACCAGGATTGCCCAGGGGCCGTATCCGGTCATCCAACTGATGACCAGGCACGGAAGAATCGACCGTAACACGGGGCTTTTCATTGCGGTGAGAAACGTCACTATCCCTGCGGCGGCGAAATGAACGAGGGAGATTGTGATTGGCGGGGACATAGCGGTGACGATGGCGAGGGGAATGAGCATCCCGGCCAGGATCAGATAAAACACGGGTAGACCGATGCGAAACCGGGACCGGGCCATTGTCATGGAAGTCAGCAGACACAGTCCTGTGAGCGCGATATACACGATGGATTGACTCGGTCCCCGGCTCAAACCCGCGTAGTCACTTTGGAAAATTGTCCCGGCAACGGTTCCAATCAGATACCCGGTGATCGTTCCCCCGGTCGGTATAATAGCGGCCAGACAAACAGCACCGGGCCAGAGGAAGGTGATCGGCGGATGGGCAGGACCGGGCAAAGGGTATGAGGCAGCGACAGCGGCGATAGCGGCTGATGTGACCATCGAAGGAAACGGCCGATGAAACCATTGGATCGTGTCGCCGGTCGGGTTCATTTGATGGGTTTGGCCTGGATTTTGATTTTTCCGTCCTTGACGGTGAGTTTATATTGAATAGCCTTGCAGTTTTTCTGCTCGATTAGTTGATCGGTTTTGTGAGCAATGATTTTTTTAAATTGATCGAAATCAAGATTGGGAGTGGGTGTCGTCAGGAATGATGCATATTCGTTCCATTTATCGTACATATTTTTCAGCGTAGCATGCTGGCGCGTAACATTAGCGATGATATGCCCCTTGTCCGTTGGCAAGGGCATCTTTTTCCGCGCTTTCTCCCGGGCGTCCTGAACAAGCGTCTGGCTGTCCTTGATGTAACCGAACGCCGTTTGGCGACCATCTTCCTTGTCCCGAAGACGGCGATTGTAGAACTCCATCATCGTGTTAAATTTAGCGACGAGATTATAATAGGTGAATTTCTGGACACCCTTTAATGTCCGGTCGCCGGCATATTTTCGGACGAGTTTCCGAATCATCGCCACAGAGAAATTCGGCGGCGACGTCAATGTGCCACCGAGATACTGATTGAATTCTGCCCGGAGTTGCTTCAGACGGTTTTCGAATTCCTTCATATCATTCTGGAATTCTTCCGATACATTGGATCTCATTGCCTCAACCCTGCTCCACCATTTCCATCAATGGCAGCCAAAGCTCCCGAGCATAGGGCCGCTCTCTTCCGTTGATTAAAAGGTTCCAATGACAGCATTTCGCCACGGCATGGATGGTCTTTGCAACATGTCTGATCATCGTATCCGGAAAAAAGATGTAATCACGGCCGGATTCTTCGCGATCATTCACCTGCCGGATGGATGGCAGCTCGTGTATCTCAGGGAGAGGGGGTAGCGGGCTTCCCGTAACGATCACGGTAATTTCAAACCGCTGTGATTCCGAATCGTTAAACCGCTTCATTTCAAATGCATCAAAGCCAGTCAACCCGCACAGCCGGCACGGTTCTGTATGTGAATGAAAACCACATCTCGGGCAACTCATTCCGCTTCGTTATCCTCCCTCGGATCCACTAAAATCCGAAGTTCTTTTCCCGGTTTGAAAAACGGAACCTTCTTCAAAGGAACCTTCACGGTTTGTCCTGTCTTGGGGTTTCTCCCCGTCCGGGAGGATCGTTCCTTAACTTTGAAGGAACCGAATCCGCGCAATTCGACTTTTTGCCCGGAAACCAATTCGCTGGCGATAGCGTCAAAGAACGTGTTGACAATGACGGAAGCTTCCTTGTGACTTACGTAGTCAATTGAGTTTGCCAGTTGGATGATGAATTCAGATTTAGTCATGGAACAATCCTTTCAGGAAGAAACGCGATTCAGCGTTAAAATCATATATACCATAGTTTTTTCATGAGATAACGTCAAGTATAAAAGAACGTAAGTGACTGTAAAAAAAGTTTTACTCTTTGGTATCTGCGAAATGGTCTTTCAATGATTCCACGTACATCCGGGCCAATTTTTCGCGAAAGGCAGGATCTTTGATTCGTTCGACATCGTTGCTGTTCTGTAAATTGGCCAATTCGATCAGCAAGCGAGTGGGGATCCGGCAGTATCGCAGAAGCGCTGGAACCCATGCGTGGCCTTTCCGGATCACGTATTTTCGGGTGGGTTGGGCGGAGTGCATGGTGATATCCATTTGACGGCACCGGGCTTCGATGCGGTCGGCGAACGATCGTGAAAAGCCTTCCGATTTTAATCGGTCGGAGCGACTTTGTGAGACAGCATTGCGGCCTTTGACTTCTTTCCGCGATGTATAAACACGCTCCGTTTTGCGTGTACTACCCGAATAATAATCGGCCCCGGGAATATAAATCATCATCCCGGAAGCGGATGGATGAAGACTGTCGGCGTGAAAGCTCGTGAAGATGGTTTTTTCATCCCGTGAATCGGAAGGACATTGCTTGGTAAATACATAGTTTGCTAAAAACCAGCGCAAATTAAGGGCGGTGCCGGCATCATCGATGGGATACGCCGGAGTCGTAAGGACTTTTTCTGCGTCTTTTCCGGAAGACAACAGGCGATCGTTACGCGGAGTGTAACCGGTTTCATCATCCAGAATGGTACAGAATACGACCGCCTCTGTTTCATCTTTCAATATCCGTTTGACCCGGCACATGACATCATAAGCATACTCATCTTCCTTGATGCCTCCCTTACCAATCGCCCCCGGATCGACGCCACCATGCCCTGCATCGAGAATCACCGTAACGCCACGAAGCAGACGGGCCGTCTGCTTCGGCTTGAACTGACTGGACTCAAACACGGTTGCTTCAAATTGCATCCGCCTCGGATGATTCTCCGGCAGAAATTGCGGCGAGATCAACTCCTCTGGGATTTTCAACAGATAGTTCGCAGGGATCGTTCGAAAACTGCTCAACCCGCTTCGTTCAAGAATCATCCGCGATGCCTCCATGACATCAGCCGCGGTTATCCGGGGTGTATACCGCAATACCAGTGAATAGATCGTCTGCCCACTCAGCAACCGATACTCGGCGACGACACCACTGGAATCCATGCGGTACGTCAAGGCATCCACTGTAATGGGGTATGATACGGTCTGTGCGAAGCAGGGGTCCAGGAGATCGGTTTCAATGATCAGGGTTTGACCGATTGCTAGTTTCTGAGGATTCACTTTGTTTTTCTTGGCGATCCTGGAGCTGTTAGCGCCGGAACCGGTAAACCAGGCTGCAATACGCCATAAGGTCTCGCCATCACTGCCGCTGTATGCGACGGTGTGTATCCACCCGGCAGGGGTCAGCGAATCCTTTGGAAACAAGGAACGGATAACTTCACGCTTACCCTGACAGGTGAGTTGACTCCAATTATAGCGATAGACCGGTGACCGACTGCGGAATCCTTTTTTTTTCCGGAAGGCCGTGTTGCTATGATGTATATTGTCTACATATAGTCGGGTTGCGTCCCGGCAGGCGTCAACTGGCGTTTCGCTAATTTCGAGATACAGTTCACGGCTCAACAGGATCGCCGTGGCGGTGTTACTGATCGATTCAGCAAATGGCTCAGCATGAACGCCGGTGCTGAAGAATACTGGCAGAAAAAGCAACCATGCAGTCGAAAGTCTGTTTACTCGGCAACAATCGACCACTCCCTGATTATCCTTCCTGTCTGCGTGTTCTTCACTTGAATTTTCTCGACAATGCAAAAATCCGAAAAATACGGCCCGTTCTGAACGACACCATTTCGAACGGTAACTTCCAGCACAAGGAAACGTTCATCACTACGCCAGATTCGGGCTTCCTCCCGCTCGATGAAAAACTCATCCTTGCGTAGAAAGAACATACCGGATTTATGTATTAAATTCAGCAGAGTATCAGGCACCAGAGTCATCGGAGGGTATGGAAAAGTACGGGGGACCATGGAGACATTTTCAAACATTCTGCGATCGGCATTATAGCGTCCGAAGCGGATTGGAATTTGGAAATAGGCGGAGCATTCCGAGAGATAGACGATAGAATTCCGGTATGTGCGGGGTAGGAACCGGACAACGGCATTCTGTCCGCCGAGAAGTTGGCCGTATCGTTTTTCCAGTTCATCCATCAACCGCGAAAAATGATCATTTTCAGCTTCATTCAGCCGGGTTTCATATTCGTTGGTTGTTTCGAATTCGTTCTGAAGCGGTATTTCGAATCGGTGCTGGGTGCACATGCCTTTTAGAATGTTCAGGAAGTCCTTTCCCTCCTCATTCAGGCGCGGAAGGGTGTAGAAATCATGAAGTACGATATTATTGTCCGTCAGAGGAGATGCTTCCCTTTGTTTTGAGAATTTGATTCTCTCGATTGTGCAGATAACTGAAGATAGAACATCGGGTTGGGTCCCCAGATCGATTTCGAATTCGAAATCCTGAATGTCGTTTGGTGGCAGGTTGATGAATTCCAATTTCTTCACATCGGACGAACGGGACTGCCAGCTTAATTTGAATGAGATATCAACTCGAGATGCCATTCGGGGATCGCGATTTTTAACATAACCGCTGATTTGTATCAGGCGGATGTTGCCAAACCCGTCGTTGATTTGGCGGTATTGATACACGACATCCATATCCTTCCGGGTTACTTTCTCAGCGGAAGCCGGGAGGACGTTCATGAGTGAAACGAGCAGAAAAATGACGGCTTTCCCTGACCACGATTGTATCAGTCCCATAAATAAATCCTCCCATCGCCAAACAACCTAACAGAAAAATGGAATAGAGGCCAGATTTTCATCAACCTGACTTCACGAAGTGCAGTTCAAGGGGAAACCGGGTCAAAGGAACGGCGCCGCTGTCGGTAATCAGATATGTGTTCTCAACACCGACTGCGCCTTCATTAGGGAAAACAGCTTTGGGCTCAATGGCGATTATGTTGCCAGTAGCGAGGCGCGCCGAAACCCCGGCAGCCAGAATGGGAAGTTCGTCGATTTCCAGTCCGACTCCGTGTCCGACGAATGCCGCCGAATCATCAGGAGGTCCCATGAACCACTCGGAAATGTGACGATCGGATGCCATGCTTAGTGCATCAGCGTACGCATCCGAGCAGCAGACGCCGGGACGGATCCGATTGGCAAGGGCTTCGAGAATGTCGATGCAGGCAGTATGAGCATTTTCGAGGTTGGGTGGGATGAAGTCCAAACTGAAGACCCGCGTCGCGTCGGCGAGGTAGCCTCCAATTCCAGCAACCAGATCGACAAAGACCGGTTCACCGGGTTCCAAGTGCTTCCAACCGGATCCTTTGGGGATTGCCGGGTATAAACCCGGACCGCAGGTGGGGCCGTCAAACGGTCCCCGTACAGCGCCGTTGGAGCCGAACAGGACATTTCCGTAATGAATAAAACTATTGAATGCGCGAACCGGGATGAAACCCTGGTGACCATCCTGGCGCAGGGAGGATTCGATTCGTGAGGTCAATTCCAGTTCAGTCATTCCCTTACGAAGCCAGCCGGGGATCTGATCAAACACTCGGTCGAGACAGACGGCAGCCTGATGGATGCATGCAATTTCCGTATCGGACTTGCATGCTCGGAGAGCGCGGATGGAGGGGGACAAATCGACCCACTCTGCAACCGGTAGCACTTGTTTCAATCTCTCCCAGGTTTTGATAGGCAAAACATCCATCTCGATCCCGACACGGGGTATGCGGTTCTGAAATTCCCGACGCGATCCGATAACAGCGTGGATATCCGCCATTCGCCGAAAGGGGATGACGGTGTTCAGTTTGCTTTCGCAGCGTGCGCGAGGCGCATAACTGCGAATAAAAAGCAGGGGTTCATCATCGGCAAAGATGAGCAAGTGTCCATTTTGTGCGGTTCCGCAAAAGTAAAACACATCCTGTGCCTGAGCAAGCCAAGCGACATCAATCTGAAGATTCAGGAGAATGGATTGCAGATTACGGCGGCGGATAATCCATTCGTCCGGGGGAGGAAAGATAGTGGTTTCCGGCATATTTACTACCTGCACACACAACCATCGACGGCTGATCAAAGCAGCGTGTCAACAGGGCAGACACAGGGTTGGAAGAAGGAACCAATTATTCTTCTTCTTCCTCTTCGAAGCCTTCTTCGCCTTCATCGAGCGATTCGAACTCGCTTTCGATGCCGAGGCAAGCACAAGCGCCTTCATACATTTTCCGGATTGCCTGCTTCTGGTTATTCAGTTTGGTAATCCGTTCCTTAACCTGCGCAAGCTCTTCTTCGATTCGATTGGAGATGTCTTCAATCTCTTTGCGCGTTTTGTCAAAAACTTGCTGATAGAAGGCTTTCTGTTCATCGCTGATGTTCGTCATGTTTCAGTTCTCCTTTCGTCAGAGAATACAGGTTATAAAGCCCTTACCGGCGCTTCGTTTCACGCAGCCCCATACCGCTTATTTCTTCCGGAAAGGAATCATTAGGCTGACATGGGTTTTTACCGGGACACCTTTGTGGGTCGCCGGCTTGAAAGTCCATTTCATGACGGCGTCATGAGCGGCTTTGACACACCCGCTCTTATCGAGTTGATCGCTGGCACGCAGAGTTGATACGTCCAGAACTTCGCCTGTTTCGGATACAAGCACTTTCAGCATGATATTGCCTTCGACACCGATCTGTCGAGCCGCTCGAGGCATCTCCGGAGTTATCTTGTTCAATACTTCCGGTTTCGTATCCGGATGCTGGATATATGTTCCCAACTGGATCGGTGTCACAGTCGGTATATTGGTGTGCGTGGGTGTCGGTGTTTCCGTCGGAATGGATGTCGGAGTGGGCGTCAGTGTCGGTTCGGGGGGAGGTGTGGGTGTATCCGGTTCATCGCGCGTCACGCGCTTGATGGGTTGCGGAGTCGCTGTATCCGTCAGTGTTGGGGACGGCGTTTCCGTGGCCAGGGCAACAATCGTAGCGGTTGCTTCGAATGCTGCGGCAGTGGCGCTGGCATCGACTGTTGGCGTTGGAGAAACAGCTGGAGCCGCCGGTTTCTTTTTTTCTCCGCCTGAAAACAATAGAATCAGCAGAATGATCACGATCAATCCACTGGCCCCACCCACGGCCATTATCATCTTCTTTTTCTTGTCATCACTTCCGTGTGAAGGCTTCAGAAAATCATCATCGATGATTGGTTCAGGTTCACTCGCTGACTCACTACGGGACTGTTGGGGTTGGACCGGCGGGGGCGGAAGGGTCGCTAATGGCTCATCCGGACCCGTGTCTTCGCTGTCGATTAGCTCCATTCCGATAGTGGTATCCCGACCGTCTCCACCTTTTTTCTTCCGTTTCTTTTTCCGGCTGCCTGATGAGGGCGCTACAGCAGAAGGAACCAGCATGCGGTCAACCACCGGAGGTTCCGGTTCGAGTTCCCGTACGGGTTCTGGTTCGGGTTCTTCACGAGCAGCCGGTTTCGGCAGATGTTCAGGAAGAACTATGACCGGTGGAGCCGACGGTTCGCTTGTCGATTCTCTCGGTTGTTCGATTTCAAATGGGTCAATCGAGATCACATCCTGCTCTGAAGTTTCCAGAAGCTCCGGTTGTTCCTGGGCGATTTCTTCCCGGAACAGCGCTTTCATGAAAAGACTCAGGTCAGCAAGCTCTTTGCTTGGCTTCTCCGCATTCAGGAACGATTCAAGATCGCTTCGCATCTCATCCGCCGTTTGATACCGTTTGTCCGGATTTTTCTCGATCGCTTTCAGGACAATGGCATCCAGCCGGCCAGATATTCGGGCATTTGCGGCTGATGGTGGCGGCGGATTCCATTCGCGGACTTTCTGGAGAATGGCCATTTCATTATCGGCCAGGAAAACCCGTTTTCCAGTGAGCATTTCATATAGAAGTGATCCAACCGAAAACACATCGGACCGTTTGTCGACGTTTTGTCCCCAGGCTTGCTCAGGGGACATATAGAGAATTTTGCCTTTCAGAGCGCCTGTTTGTGTCACCGAGTTTTTCGCAGCAGCTTTCGCGATTCCGAAATCGACCAGTTTGACTTCGCCTTCATAGGAAATCAGCACGTTCTGTGGGCTGACATCCCGATGCACGATATTCAGATCCTCGTTATTGAAGCCTTTTTTTCTGTGAGCATAGTTCAGTCCGGACAGGAGCTTGATCGCGATCTGAACCGCATGCGCAATGGCCAGGCTCTTTTTCCGTTTTCTTGCCAGCCGCATGATGGTTCTCAAATCCTTGCCGGCAATATACTCCATGGCAAGATAAAATCCGCCGCCGGTTTCACCCAACTCGTAAATCTGCGCGATATTGGGGTGCGTCAATTGAGCGGCGACCTTGCCCTCATCGATGAACATCGAAATGAAATCGTCGTTTTCGGCCAGGTTTGGCAGAATTCGTTTCAGGGCGACGACTTTTTCAAACCCTTCCGGACCGATCTGTTTTGCTTTCCAAAGCTCCGCCATTCCACCGATGGCAATTTTCTCAATTAGTTTGTATCTGCCAAACCGAGAACTGTCTTCGAGTTCAACTTCCACACCCGGTGCCGGTTCAAATGACCGGGGAGTTTCGCGGACCGGGGGCACGGGCATGACCCCAAACGACGGCGGCGACGGCTCGGGTTCGTACCCCGGCTTGCGACGGCTGGCACTCGATTGAAGCTCTTCGCCTTGCTTGGCTTCATCCCGCTTTTCCTCTTCATCGAAAATAGCGATGGCTTCATCAATGATCCGATCAAGCTGTTCATGGGTATCACTCCGCTCATACGCTTCATCAACCGTAAACGGAATCTCGGCACCCACCGCATCCTCTTCGTCCGGTTCCTCACTGCTTGTGTCAATCCGCCGTTGAACAATATCCACTGTCTCCAGAATGTCATGATCAATTGCGTCGGCTTCCACCGTTTTCATGAATTCGATCGCCAGAGATTCATCCTGGCCAAGCAGATCTGTCTTAGGCTCCGGCTTAGGCTCCGGCTTGGGCTCCGGCTTAGGCTCCGGCTTAGGCTCCGGCTTGGGCTCCGGCTTAGGCTCCGGCTTAGGCTCCGGCTTAGGCTCCGGCTCCGGCTCAAGCACCGGCACAGGCGTTGGTTCCGGCTCTACACGCTTTGTAACCGGTGTTTCATCAATCTTTTCCTCCGCCTCGACACGTGATTCGTCTGTTTGTATTGGTTTCTTTTTCGGTTTCGGTGGTCCTTTTTTCGTTGAACTGTCACCCAGCAAACCCGACAAGGTGGTCTCGAGGATTTCATCAAGATCATCCGCATCTGGGCTTTTCGCTTCGGCGTGTTTCGTCGCCGCTCCTGCCGGCTTGTCCTTGGTTTTACTTAACAAAGTTTCCAGCGTCTGGTCCAAAAGGGAGTCAAACTCGGAGTCCGTTTCTTCCGCTTTGGACGGTCCGGCTTTTTCGCTGGCGTCGTCCCGGCTCGGACGCTCCTCACTATCCGCGATCCCGAGATGCTCACGGATTTTCACGATCAACTCTTCGTAATTGAAGGGTTTCAAGATATAATCGTCTGCCAGATAATCCTTCATGGCCTGACGCTTGTATTTATAACTTTTGTATACGCTGGTTGTGATAAGAACCGGAATGGATCGACCGGACTCGCTGTGCTTGATCGCTTTGCATACTTCAAACCCGTGCAATTTGGGCAGCATCGCAGAAAGAAGCACCAGATCCGGCTCTTCTTCTGAAAACTTTTCCAGGGCATCGAGCCCATCGAACGCCTTGACGACATCGAAACCGGCTTGACTGAGGAAATCCTCAGTGGCTTTCATTTTCGATACTTCATAATCGACAAGAAGAATTTTCTTTCCCGTTGATCCGGTCATGCACGCCTCGCTTATTTGGTTGCCTGTCGTCCCTCCGCTATAGCTTATAGGCAGAGGGATTTATAACACCTAAGTAATTATGAGTCAATCAATAAAGGACACATGCAGTTGAGCTCGATAGGCGCACTCGCTATACTCGCCCCTGAAAAACATGCTGTAGGATCGGCATGAAGGGAATGCAGCACTTGGTGATACGAGATGGAGGCGTTCATATGGTGGAGACAGTGCGGTGGGATGGTCAGATATTGTGGGTGCTGGATCAGAGACGATTGCCACTCGATGTGGTTTATTGTCCTTGTCGAACGGTGGAAGATGTGGCGCGGAGTATCAAAGACATGCTCGTACGGGGAGCGCCGGCAATCGGTGTGACTGCTGCCTTCGGAATGGCTATTGCAGCACGCGAAATCGGCGGACGGGCTGCTGCATCCGCTGCCGGACACCTCGCATCTCGAGCCGCTCTGCTCGAAGCGACGCGTCCAACGGCGGTCAATCTGGCCTGGGCGACACGGCACATGCTCGATTTGTGCCGGAAAACATCGCACGAGCATTGGATCGAGACCCTGGAAGCTGAAGCGGTCCGGATTTATCAGGACGATATCCAACGCTGCCGGTCGATCGGTGCTAATGCTGCGCACTATATTCCCGAAGAAGCCACTATTTTGACTCACTGCAATGCCGGTGCTTTGGCAACGGCCGGATACGGCACCGCTCTGGGTGTGATTCGCCGCGCAGTGGAAGATGGGAAACGAATTCGCGTATTTGCCGATGAGACCCGGCCGTTCCTGCAGGGAGCTCGATTGACTGCCTGGGAATTGATGCAGGACGGCATCGATGTGACACTGATTACTGATAGCATGGCTGCTCATTTTATGGCTTGTCGTGCTATCGACCTCGTTGTTGTCGGAGCTGACCGAATTGCCTCCAACGGCGATACCGCAAACAAAATCGGCACCTATGGTGTCGCGCTTGCCGCCCATGCCCATACGATTCCGTTCCTCGTTGCAGCTCCACTGAATACCGTGGACATGTCGCTTCAAAATGGTTCCGAAATACCCATCGAAGAACGCGCTGGAGACGAAGTGGTTCTTATCGGGAATCACCGAATAGCGCCTCCTGATGTCCAGGTCCGGAATCCTGCGTTCGATGTGACACCTCATCACCTGATTACGGCGATCATCACCGATAAGGGAGCGGTTGCGGGGGATTTCAGTGCTGGACTGCGAAGGCTATTCCAGTGTCCGGAAAGCGAATGATAGTGCTGTTGCCAGATCGGGTACCTCTTCTGGACTGACCGTCCGCATGTCGAACAAAACTGCGTCCCGTTGAATCCGGGCGATGACAGGGGGCCGTGCCTGTCTGAGACGGCAGGCGATGGCTTCCGCTGACCACCGGGATGAAGTCAGGGAAACGGACCAGGTATTGAGGTAGGTGGATGGTAGCGAGCCGCCGCCTGGCATGGAGATATCTTGGAGGCAGGACAGGGTGCAATGATCGGGAAATCGAGTGCCGATGAAATCGATGAGAGACAGGGCCTGATCCCGAAGATCGTTTAGTGGAATGGTCAATGCGCGGAGTGTTGGAATGGTGCGGGTGGTCGATTCGGGTTGAAGATAGAGTTTCAGGGTGGCATCGAGGGCGGCGAGTGTCATTTTATCGAGCCGCATGGCACGTGCCAGCGGGTGGATGGCGATGGTTTCGATCAGGTGTTTTCGGCCGACGATGATTCCCGCTTGAGGTCCGCCGAGCAGTTTATCCCCGGAAAATGTCACGATATCGATTCCGGAGGTTACGATATCCCGAACGACCGGAGAATCCCAGCCGAAGGATTTACCATGAAAAAAGCAGCCGCTCCCAAGGTCGTACATGACGGGAATTCCATGTTTTTTTCCCAAACCGACCAATTCATCGATGGTGATCTCCGATGTGAATCCCGTCATATCGAAGTTCGATCGATGTGCTTTCATCAGCAAAGCGGTGCGATCGGAAACAGCGTTCTCGTAATCGCGAAGATGTGTGCGATTGGTGGTGCCGATTTCGTGCAAAATGGAGCCGCTTGCAGCCATGACATCCGGTACGCGGAAACCTCCTCCGATTTCGACCAGTTCCCCACGCGAGATGATGACCTCCCGATCACGGGCTAAAGCGGTCAGTGTCAGCAGAACGGCCCCGGCATTGTTGTTGACGGCAATGCCAGCTTCGGCTCCGGTGAGCTTCGTCAAAATGGAAGCCACATGATCTGTGCGTTTTCCACGCTTTCCCGTCGTTAAATCGAACTCCAGATTAGAATACCCTTCGGCCGCATCGATTACCGCTGCCAGCGCTTCCGGCGCTAAAGGTGCTCTGCCGAGATTCGTATGCAGCACGGTGCCGGTGGCATTGATGACCCGGATCAGGCTGTTCCTCGTCCCTGCGATCAACCGGCTCATCACTCGTTCCGCCAGAATCGTCACCGACACATCAGCGGCTGAAGCGGTTTCAATGGAACCCCGAAGTTGCTCCAACACGTCGCGGATTGCTTCTTTTACAAGTGTTCGACCATATCGGTTCACCAAAATCAGAAACGGCGCGTTGTCAAGTAACGCATTCACAGAAGGTATATCTCTGTAATTCATTCTCAGGATCCTCACTCGATCGTTTTCACCTGATACTGAAATCTACTCTATACCATTGACCCCGTTCACGTAAAATGTTAGTTTTTAAGCGATTCGACGTGGGGAAACGATGAAGCGGAAAACAAAACAGTCCATAATCGCCAAGCTCGGATTATATGATCGGTATAATCTAGCGTTCTTCTTGTCGTCACTGATTCCTCTGGGAGTCCTAGTTTTTGTTCTCCATTCCTACGCGCTGCCATACGTGGTCGAAAAAAAGCAGGACCCGAGCCTGTCATTTTCGCTCAGTCTGCTCATGTATCTTCTCGTCTTCTTGTCCATCCTGGCCTTTTTTGTTTCCCGTGCCGCAACCCGTGAAACCGTCGAAACCCTCCGCGTCAACAATGAAAAACTAAAGCGGATATTGGAAATTTCCGAATCATTGAGCCGGGAGACCCATCTTGACGTTCTTTTGGCGATGATATTGAAACAGTCGATTGAATTGACGGATGCTTCCGCCGGGTTGATCCTTATCCGCGATGAAGCCGGAGGTGATCTGAACATTGAAGTAGCGCTAGGAACGGGACCGATCGAAGGGAAAAGCATTCCATTATCCAGCGGAGTCGCTGGTTGGGTTGCCCGGCATCAGAAGCTGGCATTGATCAATGATGTTCATATCGATCCGCGATATAGCCCGGGCATGAATCTTCTGCCGTCATTCGATACCGGATCCATCTTGGCGGTTCCACTCATCAGTGGCACACGGGGATTTGGTACCTTGGAACTGCTAAAGAAAAGCGGACAGCCTGGTTTTACCGATGATGACGCGCATCTGCTAAAATCCCTTGCCGGACAGACATCCATTTTCATTCATAACGTCGAATACCGTGAAGAACAGCAAAACTACTTCACGCACATGACCGAGCTGCTGTTGTCGGCCCTTGACGGTACTCGTCAGTTCTGGCCCGGGCACCTGAACAATACCGCCCGGTATACCTATCTGCTGGCCAAGCAGATGGGGCTTCCTGACGGGCAGTTGAAGAAACTGCATTATGCCGCGTTGTTTCACGATATCGGTTTCGTGAAAGTGAATTTGCGGGAGGGTCCTCCTCGAAAACTGATCGAACTGCATCCTGAGATCGGGTATGACATGCTGCTGCCGATCACTGTCTGGAGTGATGTTGCGCCGCTTGTCCGTCATCATCACGAACGTTTCGATGGGACCGGATACCCGGATAGACTTTCCGGACGAGAAATTCCCTTAGGTTCGCGAATCCTGGCAGTTGCAGAAACCCTCGATACTCTGTGCAATTCCATGTCCTATAAAAAGGAAACACTGGGGGTTCCGGAGGCTGTCCAGGAAATTCGGGCATACGCGGGAACCCAGTTCGATCCA